>JAKEIF010000283.1 GCA_022545875.1 Nitrososphaera sp. | reverse complement strand
TTTTATTCCTAAAGTATTGGTAGATGAAGGTGGCCGCTACTAGGGAAACGGCGAGTCCCACGAGTAATGACGATATCAATGTGAACGGGCTGGTCCCTTCGGTCAGGACTGACGCAAACTGGAGCACAGGGATGTATAGCAGCGCCAGCACAGCGAGTCGCAGGATGTCAGACATTGTCCTAGAGCTCCCCTTGAACCAGCTGCTGAGCAGATCGCCGGCTATTAGCGTGGCAATGCCTATCCAGAGCAGAGTTATTGTCCCGGCGGCAAAGCTTCCAACGATTACCCTGTTGGTGACATAGTCTACGGGGTTCATTTCGGGCCGTATCATGTCAGGAGGTATGCTCGACAATCCATTGGCTATAGATGCCAGGATCATGAGGACGCCGGCTATTACCGAAAAGATCCTGATGAAGCTTGTCGGAGTCAGCCTGCCAAGGGAAGATACTGCCTTGTCGATATCAAAAGCCCTCACAATGAACGCGCCGCCAAGTATTGCAAGCACGATGGCTGCGAGCCATTTGCCTGCCTCAAAGACCACCGCAAGCGCGCCAGCTGCCAGCAGGACCCCGGGAACCCCGAGAAAGAACTTTGAATACTGCGGGTCATAGGCGAGCAGTTTGAGGTATCGGCCAAAGACAGCGTATGAATACTCTACACTCCTGCTGTGCCTTATTATCACACGTTGAACCGAAATAACGGGGACTCGGGATTGTATTACGGGAAGGACAGTCTCGTCATCTTCTCCGTCTGAAACAATCACTGCCCCGTCTGCATGGTATTTCTCCAAGATGCTCTTTATCTCGAGGCTAATCTTCTCGTCTGCCTCCACTCCCCTGTTGAATTTCCCTGCGACGACGGCAACCTCTACGGTGTAGCCCTTGCTTACAAGTTCCTCATAGGTCTTGACTGCGCCAAAAATTGCATTAGAATCGGCGTCCTCCGGATCTTCTATAGCCAGCCGGGTGGCCGCGTTAATGCAAGGGTCACGCCCGACAATCGGAGTCTCGATCCCACCCTTTGTTCCAATGTCGTCATCCCTGTCAATGCAAAGCACGAGAACCCTACTGTGCGCACCATCTTTTGCGGAGCCTGTACTCTTGGGGGCCGATGTGTTTCTTTCCAATTCGGGATGAGTCAAGCTATAGCGCCAGCTGAATACAGAATTGTCTTACCTGTTAATTAATTTAACCAGATTTCATCAACGGTTATTTGGATTGATCAAAAAATCTTCTCAAATGTTTCACTGCGATGTATTATGTCTGAAGTCCATACATACCACATACAGTTCGCTGCTCTCCTGCCTGCTGGCACTGGGCTTTGACAGCTGGACTTTTCCAAAATTCTGTTTCAGTTCTGCCTTTAGATCGTCGAGCATGTCGCCTTCAAACACCTTGAATATGGCACTGCCACCCACTTTTAGTACTGTTCCCCCAAACTGCAGAGCGGTCTGCGTCAGTGATATCTGTCGCGCATGATCAATGTCCCAGACACCGCTTACGTTAGGAGCTAGATCCGACAGCAATACATCGGCTTTGCCGCCAAGCGTCTCTGAAATCCTGACCTTCATCTCAGGATCTTCGATGTTTCCCTGCATAATGACTGCCCCGACAACCGGCTCTACCGGTTTGAGATCGATGCCGACAACTTTGCCAGTAGCGCCGACCAGCCTTGTTGCTATCTGAAGCCAGCCCCCTGGGGCACAGCCGAGATCTATTACTTTACTGCCTTTCTTCAAAAGATGATAGGAATCATTTAGTTGCTGTAGTTTGTATGCGGATCTCGCCCGAAGGCCCTGGTCCTTTGCGAGCTTGCGGTAGTGGTCTTTTCGGGCATCGGCTAGTCTCATTTTTTAGGTGTCTTTTTTAGATCAGAAGAACCGTTGCTTTCAAAAGAGGTGACAAGCCATTTCTCAAGAAAATTGCAACTGGTAGGGGAATAGGTTCCGTCAAGGGAACACATGTGTTCGACCGGACACGTGAGGCATGGCGCCCCTTCAATGCTTGAAGTGTCAACGGGCAGTTTTACTGCAAACAGTTTGTAGGTCCACCTTCCGTTTTCAAGCATTTTTTCGCGGCGTATAAGTGAGCGCTTTTCAAGGCGGATGGCAACGCGGGACCCGTCACGGCTCGTGAGATCCAATTCCTTCCACAGTTCTGACTGTAAAATTCCGTCCTTGCCGTTGCTTATTATGGTTCGAAAAACCTTGCCCGTTAAATCTTCAATTTGTGCTTCGTTTAATTTCAACTACATAACCCCACGTGACCGAATACATTATTGACGTCGAACCGATAAATAACCCTTTTCGAAATAAAGTTGACTAACCCAACCATTAATACCTCTTTAAAGAAATCGCTAGCGATATAGGGCTGTCGCGGTATGAAACTATGACGCGGGGGAGCCTGCAAGGACCCACAAGCGACTTGTACGAGGTCTAATTCTTTGACTTCTTTTTGTCTGGACCGAATATCCTGTCAAAATAGTCGGAAGGCTCTTGCAGGTTTTCAGTCGCTTCTCCTTCCTTGACGTTTGCGAGTCTCTTTGCAAACTTTTTCTTTTGCTCTATCTGGCTCTGTCTTGCGATCTGGATCCTTTGCGCCTGCGGAGACCCTGCGCCGTGCATTGACTCTGTCAGATAACCAACCGCGTTGCGCCCAAGAGTCATGTTTTCAATTAGTCTGAGTATCCTCACCCTGTTTTCTGTGGAGACTCCCTTTCTGCCCTTTAGGTACTTTTCAAGCAGCGGCCCTGTTTCCGGGCTTCGAAATTCTGCCTCAGAAGGCATGGTGACCATCAAGCCGCCGGCGATGTCTTGGGCAAGACGTCCGATCTCATATGGGAACCTAGTCACGTTGTGTTTGCACACATTAGCTAGCATGTCGTTATTCTGCCAGTTGCCAGATGGCGTCTTGTGGGCCATATACGACGATGCAATTCCTGCAGCAAAGATTGTTTCGTTGAGGTGAGTCATTTCGACGAGCTTGTCCTTTATGTGAGATGCGTTGGCGACGCCATTATAGTCAGCAATTGCTGCCGAAGCTCCGATAAGTACATCACCAAGACCAGTCTTGCAGACGTAACTGCGTCGGTGATAGCAGGTGAATCTCTCTACCAGCATTGATGCATATTCATGCTCGCCATTCATGAAGATAAGCTCGTTTGGAATGAAAACGTCTTCAAAGATTATCATGGCCTCTTGCCCGGAATACATCGCGTTGCCAGCGTCTATGTCGCCTTCTTCCATGCTTCTAGTATCACACGACTGCCTTCCGTAAATGTAGGTGATTCCAGGAGCATCAACAGGCACTGCACCAACTATGGCATAGTCCTTGTCTTCTCCCTTGAGCCTCATCGTGGGCATGACAATTATCCAGTGAGAGTTAATGCAGCCGGTCTGATGGGCTTTTGCGCCTGTGATGTAGATTCCCTTTGCATCACGCCTAGTTGCATGGACAAAAAGATCTGGGTCCTCCTGCTGCGATGGCGACAGGCTTCTGTCCCCCTTGACATCCGTCATTGCACCACCAATGACAAGGTTCTCACGCTGGACCATCTTGATAAAATCCGTCAGCCGCTTGTGATAGTTTGTAGAATGTTTGGCATCTATTTCGTAGGTAGTAGAATAAAGAGAATTAAGCGCGTCCATGCCGACGCACCGCTGAAAGCATGTGCCTGTCAGCTGGCCCAATTTGCGCTGCATCCTGTTCTGATTCACAAGATCCTGTGCGCTCTCTGCAATATGCAAAAACCTGTTTACCTGAATCCCGGAGAGCGATGAGGTAGCACTTGCTAATTCTGGCTCTTCAACGGCAAGATTGTAGGTCTCTGCGACAGCGTTGATAGAAGGTCGGATCATAGGATGATCGACTGGCTCCTCGACCTTCTTTCCAAAAAGCCTGATGTCGAGCTTTCTGCCTCTGAGGCTTTCGATATACTCCGCCCCATTCTTTATCGGCATGATAAGACGTTTAGCCCCTCAATGTTATTTATATTTTCTTAAGTGATATTAAATAAAAAAGAAGACGTCTTTGCTTCGAATTTTTGCGAAATTTTAAACTGTAGCATTATCCGCTAGCATGCATTTGCCTTTGCAATTAGCTCGTCTGCCAGCATGTCGCCACGCTTGGTTAACGAGAAGGACTCTTCATTTTTCTCGTTTTTGTCCTCCTTTTTTACAATGTTCTTTTTCACAAGCCTGCCGTTAAAGTTCCCTCCTTCAAACCAGTTCCCATAGACCTTTCCCCAATCCTGGAGCGTGGCCTTTATCTGCTCTTTTGTCTGCTTTCCGTGGATTTTTAGTGAGATAATTATCATCTCCGGTGTTTTCAATTTCTCTGCATTTTCAACGAGCTTTGCCTCGAGATCATTGTATCTGGGTGTCACCGATTGCGTTCCTATCAGTGCAGCCTCAAGTTTTGATAGCCTTCGTTCGATATCGCTGATTCTGCTTTCCAGCTCTCCTTCCAACGGGCGGGATAATGTATAAGTGAATAAGAGTTTTCTGGCTACTGAATGTATGTCTGGTTAGTCTTGTCAAAGTTGCCGACAAGCTGAAAGTCAGAGCTGAACCGGGTCTGAATCAGAGACCTGAGTTGAGGATAGAGCGACGAAGGATCTTCCTTTGCCATCTTTGTAGCGGCGTGGCCGTTTCCAAGCATCCAGCTGCACAGCTCAAACGTCATTTGTCTGACTGCATTTTCATCGACTATGCCCAAGCTGTGCAGGTACTCATGGGCGAGCACCATGAACACGTACGAGTTGTATTCATTATCGGAGCCGGCTATCTTTTTCACGGCGGCGAGCAGGTAACTGTTCATTACAATTACGTTTGAGCCGAGAATATGATACGCGCCAAGGTTACTCGGCATCATTTGAAGAATCAGGCTCAAGCCAGCCCTATGCATTCTGAACTTTTGCAGAACTGCTGACTTGACAAGCTCGAACGTCTCGTTAAAGTCCCTTAGGCCGGCTACCTTTTCCCCAAACTGGATTTGCTGCTCTG
>JAKEIF010000282.1 GCA_022545875.1 Nitrososphaera sp. | reverse complement strand
ATACACGTTGACTGGGCAGGCTTCGATGCATGCCCCATCAGCCACGCATATGTCAAAGTCAACGCAGACAGAGTCTCCCCATATTCCCAATTGGCCGGGAGCGTCTACTGGGCCCCATACTTTGATTCCCTCGTATGTTCCAGCCATTTGCCTTGACTCTTTGAACTTGGCGTCAATCGGTCCTTCGACTTTGGAGTAGCTAGTGCCAGTGCCTGAAAGGGAGATGGTGGTGGAGCCTCCTGCTGAAGGCGCTGATGGTGCGGCCATCGCCTGAGCAGCTGCAGGCTTTGGAGCGGCAGATGGAGCCGCTGGCGGTGGCGGCGCTGTCGCGCTGCGTGCTTTGGGATTCTTTGCCAATGGAGCAACTTCCTCTAGTTTCTTTATCGCAGCCTCCAAGCTGAGTTTTTCGGCCTTTTGCCAATGGGCGATCAACTTGTCGCCAATCTTTGTATTGCGGATAATAGTATCAATGACCATCTTTGCATTCTGGTCTGCCTTTTGGCGATAATTCCTGATCCAGTAGGGGTCTCCGAAATATTCTAATTGCCTAATCTGATAAATCAAATCGACTACTTCGCCTGTCACGATCTCAACAGTGATGTTCAGATCAGCTACAAGCTCGTCCTTTGTAACCAAGTCTTCTCCTTTTTCAGACCACTTGTAGGTCACATAGATCCGGTCAGCGTGAGTGTCCATCTTAAAGCCCGAGCTCTTGAGATCATTCATGATTCCTGCGATATCTGATTTTTCAGTGATCTCTATGGGAACGCGGTATAGTCCAAGCCTGTTTCCGTGTAGGGGATAAACGCCTCTTTTTGCGACTTCGGAGAGCATGGTCCAGACTCGATCTTTGAGTAGGGCAGACATCTCTGTAATTCGGGTTTACCTACTTGCACATCTCCTAAAAGCATTTCGTTTGCTCTAAAAATGCCCGATGAGCAAGGTTAGTCGTCGTCAGGGCAAGTCATTTCCCTTATCGCCTTGTACCTAGAGTCTATTTCTTGGGCGATCTTTACAACATGTTCAAGAGAATATTTTGACTGCGGGAAGTACCACCTTATCCCGACTTTGTGGCCGTTGCCATCCATGTCATAAATCATACCCCTGTCTGCCTCAACGCCGTACTTGTCATCCAAGACGCGTTCACGCACCTCAAGCCCTCGCTTTGTCTTGTCTTCCAGGATAAGGTCAGGACGGTTGTCATAGATAAAGTAGAATTGGCCTTTCTTTACCAGATTATCGTGCATCAAAAATAAAGAAGGAGGTCAGGACTTATTATCGTTAGCAGGTGTGAATCTTCGGTTCTTGATAAGTTATTGCTGTCCAGCCCCCAAGGTTAGCCCTGCTTTAAGGCAGGAGTAGCTCACTTCTCTATCGGATTGCCTATCATGTTGCCCCATTCAGTCCACGAGCCATCGTAGTTCCTGACCAGCGGGTATCCCAGCAGGTACTTCAGGACAAACCAAGTGTGCGAGGAACGCTCACCTATCCTGCAGTATGCAATGATGTTTTTATCAGGCGTAATCCCCTTTCCTTCGTACAGTGTCTTTAGCTCATCAGCCGACTTGAATGTCCCATCGGCGTCCTTGACCGCCTGTGCCCACGGGATGTTTTTGGCGCCTGGTATGTGACCTCCGCGCTGCGCATGCTCAGTGGGGTACTCCGGAGGAGCGGTAATTTCGCCGGAGAACTCTTTTGGGGAACGCACATCCACCAAGGCCATGCTGTCCATCTTTTCAAGCGCTCTTCTTACATCGGGCATGTATGCTCGGACACCCTCGTTAGGAGGGTTTGCGACATACTTTGTCTGCTGGGCTTGCGGCTCGTCCTTGGCATATTCTCGCTTCTCAAGCTCCCACTTTTTCCTGCCACCGTTCATTATCTTGATCTTTGCGTGTCCATAGTACTGGAAGACCCAGAATGCAAATGCTGCGAACCAGTTGTTGAAATCTCCATATAGCACTAACTCGGTATCCGGCGTTGCGCCGACGCGGCTCATAAGTTGTTCAAACTGTTGTTTGCTAATGATGTCGCGCCTTACCGGATCATTGATGTCCTTTTTCCACCATATCAGATGCGCCCCTGAAACATGTCCTTGCCTGTACGCGTTCTCTGGATCATAGTCGACTTCTAGAATTTTGATGCTGTTGTTGTTCAAGTTGTTTGCAACCCAGTCGGTTTCACAGAGAACCTCCGGGTGACTATAGTCTGCCATGGCTCCGGTCTAACTTGCACGAGTACTTAAAATCTTTGTTTGGCGAGTCCGAGCAGAGGCATTTAATAAGAGCGAGCAGCAATAGCGGCGCGGAGACAGCGAGTGGCTCCAGAGATCCGCACAGTAGCCATAATCACCAAGATAGGAAGTGTCGAAGCTGAAGAAGCAGCGATCAAGGTGACAGGTCTACTCTCGAGAGCAGGCGTAAAGACATACAGTGTGCTCCCCCTCAAGATTGAAGGGGCAACCCCGACTAGACCGGAAGACCTGGCACAGGTAAGGCTCGATCTCATATTTGCAATCGGAGGCGACGGCACGACTTTGCGTGCGTTTCGTGTTATCCCCGGAAAGGCGCCGCTCTTTGGAATTAACAGCGGCGGACATAGAGGAATCTTGGCAGAGATAGGTTCCAATTCCATCGATTCCGCTGTCGCCTCGATCATCGCAGGCAGCTACTTTTACGATTCGCGTATCCGGATCCAAGCATACTCTGATAGCTCTGCGTTTCCACCGGCATTGAATGACATATTGATAACAAGGGTGAGCCTGACGCGGACCCCGGCCATGTCAATCAAACTCATGGGCGACGAAATCAAGCAGAGGATGGATGGCATAGTCATCTCAACTCCAACAGGGTCAACTGGCCATTCGTTTTCAATCGGCGGACCCGTGCTTCACGAAGGCATGAATTCCCTGATAATAAGCCCGATAGCTTCTGTAAACAGAATGCCGCAGCTTGTGCTGCCTGTCGAAGAGATCACCATTCAGAGCAGCCATGAAACACACCTAATAGTAGACGGACAAGAAACATTCAAGGTCGACCGCGAACGACCAATAAGGATCATGCGCTACTCTGAAGATGCAACATTCCTCAGGCTTGAGAAGAAAGGCATGAGGCAACTGGCAAAATTAGGGTTCTCAAAGCTTGCATTCTGATCTAGTTCTTGACGCGGGGGCATTTTATGCCGGTACAATGTTTCTTTCATCAAGCGGAAAGATGTACACGACATCACTAGTCCTAGAAGAGGTGAGGCATATCAAGAGTCGCTTGTCCGCATTGGAAGCCCTCCGCGACTCCGGGAGACTTTTGGTCCAGGATCCTGATCAGGATTTGACAAAAGACGTCCTTGACGCTGCCGCAAAGACCGGTGACCGGAGCGCGCTTTCTCATGAGGACGTGTCCATAATAGCACTTGCACTTCAACTCAAGGCCCAGTTGGTAACTGATGATTATTCAGTGGCAAACGTGGCGTCTGTGCTTCACATCCCAGTCAAGCCTGCCACGGCTGGCAAGGAAATTAAGGAGGTTCGCAAATGGATCTTTTATTGCAGCGGATGCAGCAGGACGTACGGCTCCAATGAAAAAGTGTGTCCATTGTGTGGCAACAAGCTTAGTAGGAAATACAGGAAAAATCGCCCAGCCAGCACCCATTGACAAAGTGCCGATAAACTAAAATTTTGCGATCATTCAGGGTCAAAAAGCGTCCTTTGAATTACCTTGCTTACAGTATTTGAAGAGTCAAGAATTCTTCGTACTCGCTCTGCCCTGGCTAGTCCGAATCCCGGGATAGTGGCGAGTTGTGCCGCAGATGCATTTAGCGCCCTGCTTGGCGTCTGGAACTTTTGAAGCATACGCGCTGCAAGTTTATCTCCTATCCCCGGTACAGAAGACAGCACTGAAAGCTGCTGGATGTATACAGGATTTTCCTTTTTGATCTTTCTCAACAACGGCCCCGAAGCCTTGCCTTCTTTCAGGCTGCGCTTGGCAAGAGTCAGAAGGAGATTTGCAGTGTATTCAGCCGAAGGCGTGTGGACTACAGGGATCCTAAATTCCATAATGATGGTAGAGATTGCCTCGTAGGCAAGCGGCATCCGTTCTGCAAGCCTTCGAGCTTGATTTTCGTCAAGGTCGTCAGGGAGCACCTCTAGATCTGCAATGTCGCCTTGTATCACGATAACCGGCTTTTGAAAATGCTTGACCAGTTGAGCGCACTGAATGTAAAGCCTGCCGTCGTAGATGGAGCTTATTAGATCGCGCACCGTCTTGCGCTCGACTACCTCTACAGGTGAAACAATATAGTCACCGACAGGAAGCAGAGCAAAATCGACGGACGCGCCTGCTTCTCTCACGAGCTCGGGAATCCGGCTATTCCTTTCTCTTTCATCGGCGACCACCCTGACGGGCAATACAGCCTATCAGAGTGTCGTCACGTATAATTTTTTATTCTCCTCGAGGCTTTGGAGAAGGACCCGGCGCGGCTGGAGGCATTCCGCCTGTGGCTCCGCTTTGCATGCCGCGTATCATTTCGTTTATCTTGCTTTCAACTTCTTTCAGGTTTTCCTTTACCCTGGTCTCCTGCTTTGACAGCACCATTACGCGGGTGTTGGAAAGCTCTTTCTTTTCTTCGAGCTCTTTGATGACTTCATCCTTCTTTGCCTTGATTAGAACGGATCCGGCGTTTTTGTATACAGTATCGTCCGCACCTGCCTTCTTCAGTTCCTCCAGAGCCTTATCAGTCTCTACGGACTCTACTTCTAGCTGCTGCTTTTGCATCATGATGGCCTGCAGGTTCTGCTGAAGTTGCTGTAGCCTTGAGACCTGCTCCCTGAGCCAGGGCGGAAGTTCCTGTTCACTCATATAATTTACAAGGCGAGATCAGATCGCCAAGATATAAAATCATAGCGTTAGACAGCGGAACGACGCTCCTGCAAGCAGCAGCGCAGAATTGACATTCGCGCGCACAGTAGAAGTGTCATTTGACACGAACCGGATAAAGATTTTTGAACCTTTCAGGAAGATCTCTGCACTTTCGCCCTTGCCAGAAAGCATAGAAAGATCGGGTAAAAGCGCGTCGCGGATAGCGGCTGCGACTCGCTTTGACTTGGCAGAAATAAGGATCTCAGCGGTGCAACTTTTCGATCTCAACGTCGTATGCTCCCGATGCGACCTTGTAGTTGCACTTGGGGCAATTCCAAATTCCTGACGCAACTCTGGCAAATCTCGGTGATCCGCACGAAGGGCATCTGCGCTTCTTATGCAAGGTACGATACGCCTTTCCGTATCGCTTTCGCACAGTAGCACCAAACTTTATCCCTAGGCCCTTTAGATTCGTGGATCCTTTGCCACTTGAAGTTCTGCTAACCATCCTACCTTGTCATCCCTGTTAGCCTTTCGCGGACTTCCTGACCTTTAATTCTTGCTGTTTCCACTGCTTTTTTGATCTGGTCTACCGTGAAAGACCCGGTGAATCCTTTCTGTATAGCACATAGTCCCTCCTCGTTTGTTGTTATGGTAATTCTTGCATCCATTGTTGCCTCTTCCTCAGACGACGGATCTAAAAGAATATAGTCACCAATGCGCGCAGCGGTTATGGAGACAGGCGTTGTTGTGATCGGCATGTTCTTTGTGTTTCCAGTATCAACTACCTTGCCGTCCTGCATTTCAAGAACCGGAAGCTTGGCGCCAAGCAGAGCCGCAACGACAGCGTATGATGTTGCATCAAACAAGTTCCCATCTACGTTAACTACGCTACAGTCGACAAAAATTGTGTAAACAATCTTGCCAGGGACAAGAACAAGCTGTTCTAGGTCTATCATTTCTGACTCTCTTACGCCCCGGTCGACCACTCTTGCAAGCTCTACCACTTCCTCATCGGGAGGACCTGGCTCAACGTGTGGCGACGCAATTGGAAGCACTTCGGCAGACACGATTAGCGCGCCTTTATTTTCGAGGCCCTCAAATGGTTCGCCTGTTGACACTTTAACTCCTGCAATAACTTCGGAATGGCCCAGCTTTACGCGCGCAGAACCATTGGCCTTCTTTATTATATCAGGTTCGATCTCGAGTGGCCTTTGTTCGCCAAAGTCACGGCCGTCAAGTCTCTTTCCCTTTGCAAGCGCGTCCCACATCTGCTGTTTGCGCAAGTGTTCCACGATTATCGTAGAGCGCCTTGAGGAACTCACTGTGTGGCGACCTCCTCTTTAAGCTCTGTTTCGTTGCCAAAGTACTTTTGCATCAGCGCTTGGCGTTGAATTTCATAGACCATCTTGCACCCCGAAATTGCCTTGTCGATGCATTCGCT
>JAKEIF010000281.1 GCA_022545875.1 Nitrososphaera sp. | reverse complement strand
CATGTGGGCCGAGGCAGATTGGATTGGCTCTGCTTCATGCGAGATGTTCCGTCTACTCGGCCCTTCGTTTCTATCGCAGTGAATAATTCGGTTGTGTGTCAAGTCAGTCACATACATGAGCCAATGAAGTCCGCAGTCCATGCTGGAAATATGGATGCAAAATCGAGGAGTACCCTCGTGGCGTGCCCGAAATGTTACAGCTATAGGACCCGCCTGCCAATTGGCCTCGGACATTGCGCTTATTGCCCTGTCTGTGGATGCGAACTGAAAGGGGAATAACCAGCCCTCGGGACTAGAATCAAGTTTTTTTACACAAAGCGCATTGTAGATATTCAAAGTGAAAGTAAAAATTTACTTCTGCAAAGAGCCAAACGACATACAGCGGGGCAGGCTTAACAGGATTGCGCTTGTGACAATCTATGACCTTGTCTGGGAAGCTGAATTCAAGAACTTGATCACGATAGGCAAGGTCTGGCTGAAAGTAAATGGCAAAGTGGAGCCATTTGGAATCCCCCTCAAACACAAGCGACATCACAAATCGCTTCTGCCTGGAGATATTATAGAAATGAACAACGAGTTTTACATGGTTATGGATGTGGGTGTCAAAAAGATAGTTCTAGCGTGACTCAACGTCCTCATGGCATGGGGATTCAGAGCCGGCAAAGAAAAAGTACGTGAGCTCGTCTTCCTGCTTTGTTTCGAGAATAAAAAAGGAAAGAGCCGCTTTCCCTCTTATCTGCAATAGAGTCGAATAGGTATCCCGTCTCTATCGTGCGCCAAAATTGAACGCACTCCTTCTTCGTTTGTCTGCTCCATATCTGCATTTTGTCGGTTGAGGTGAAAAACTGTCCTCTCAAAATCCTGTCTGCTTGGCAGTTCCAAGCCTATTTGGTTCAGTCCGACGCGGCCTGGAGAAGCGGGCGCAATGCCTTTTCCAAGCCATACGTTTGTAGCGATGTGATGATGATACTTATTTGCGGCAAAGAAATTGGCGCCGGGGTACTCGCAGGTCAGATTCATGCCCAATATTTGCGAGTAATATACGGACTT
This sequence comes from Nitrososphaera sp., assembly GCA_022545875.1. GTDB lineage: Archaea > Thermoproteota > Nitrososphaeria > Nitrososphaerales > Nitrososphaeraceae > Nitrososphaera. The sequence goes on along the minus strand of JAKEIF010000281.1, from coordinate 11,818 downwards.
TTCAAGTTCACTGACATGCAGGTGGACGTGTCCAATCGCGGTATGCGCCGGCATTTCCTTCCATCCTTCTCTAGTTGCATCTTGCATCAGGCGTGGCGCATCAAGTCGCTCCGTCGCCATCTGAACGCGCGAGCCGTCCCATTTCCACTCTGAACTAGGCCTGTCTCGGTAAATCTCTACGCCAATGAAATCGGGATCCCTGAGGTATATCGATTCCGACACTAAATGGTCTGCCATTCCTTCGAAATACAGTCCATCTCGCTGCTCGCCCAGGTGTGAGAGAATATCGGCCAAGAAAATTCTGTTAGGAAGCAATATCGCAAAGTGATACAGCCCAGCTCTCTTTGGCGCAACGGGCGCACTAGTCTTGAAGTTGAATTCCAAATCGCCCTGCTTCGATCCGACCTGCCACAATTCTAGAAGATGTCCGCCATTTCCGTCAACTGAAAGGCGAACCTTTTCACCTGATTGCCTGCCCACGACCTTGAACCCCAATAGGCTCCGGTAGAATTCAAGTGACCTTTCAAGGTCGAAAACATTGAGACTAACATAGGCAATTTTCGTCGCAGGATTAATTTCAAACTCGTGCTTCAATCTCTGAATAACTCCTCATTGTCTCTTCCAGCGGTGTTCTATGCAACGGAACTTCTGAAAAGCATTGACTGAATATTCATTCATCTCTAGCATGACGACTATTCTATGCTCTCATTTTGTTATTAAGTGATTTATCGCAGCCTGTAGCTGCGCGAAGATGAGAAATGATGATACAAGCCGGTACAGAGGCAAAAGCGAGGGCATCGAGGCTGATTCGTTTTACAGTCTTGCTCATTGCCAGGTATAACATGTAGCATAGCTATCAGTCGATCTACCAGAACAACGAGCCTTCGAAAAATGTAATCTGGGCTCTGTAATAACAATGATATTCACCTTAAAAGCGACTATGTAAAATTCTAACAGCGAAGTACCTTTGTTTGGGCTATCGGGTAGGGCATCCCAACTATCTACTGGTCTGTTTTCCATACTAGTAGCGATGCTGATCTCGTCTTTGATTTTTCTCTCCAGTCTGGGTACTGCGATGGCAGCGCCTGCGATAGAGCTGTCGCCTTCCGAAGGGCCGGCAGGCACGATGGTAACAGTCAACGGTTCAGGCTTTATTCCACTTTCCCCCATAACCATAACATTTGATGGAGGAAACATGGACACTCGTCCCGACACAATCGGCACGGATGCCCTGGGCCATTTCAGCGCCAGCTTTGAGGTACCGCATTCCATAGATGAGGGGCTGTATACTGTTGTCGCAAAGGATCACAGCCTGCTTCGAACCTCCGCGTCGGCCACTTTTAACATCCCAGAACCTAACAACCCTCCCTCCGCAGAGTCGCAATCGGTAAGCACTGATAGGAATGAAGCAGTCGAAATTATGCTGGGAGGGAGTGACCCCGACGACGACGAACTAACCTTTTTCATAATAGACTCGCCACAGCACGGCACAGTCAATAATCTTGACCCCGCTTCAGGGTCGCTGACGTATATCCCGGAGAAAGATTATGATGGAAACGACAGGTTCACATTCAAAGTAAGCGACGGAGAGGCCGAAAGTTTCCTTGCAGAGGTATCGATAAGGGTTCTCGCGTCAAACGGTGGGCCCAGGATGGAGGACATGCAAGCGGAGTTGGAAGAGGATACAGATACCGTAATATCTCTCAGTGCAAGCGGTGCGGATTCCTCATCTTTTACTTTTCAGATAGTCAATCCTCCTATGCATGGAACGCTGGGAGATATCAAGCCATACGACAGCAATTCCGCATATGTCACCTACACTCCTCATGCCAACTTTAACGGCACTGATTCGTTTACCGCAAAAGCAAGCGATACACGGTATGAGAGTGAAACTGCCACTATCACAATTATCGTCAGGCCCGTTCAAGACAACCCGGTCGCGCACGATGCACAAGCCACGACTAACCAAGATCAGGCTCTTTTAATCACATTGACGAGTTCGGATCCCGACGGAGACACGCTTACCTATGTCCTAGAGACACGCCCAACCCACGGCACGATCACGGGCTCGGGGCCAAATCTTACGTACCTGCCTTCCAATGATTATCGTGGATGGGATGCATTCACTTTCAAAGTTAATGACGGCACCGCTGACAGCAACATAGCCCGGATCGAAATAAAAGTGGAGGAGGTTGCGTCAGAAGATGACGATAGTAGCAGAAACGACGGTGGATCTAATTCTGGCAATAGCCCGGGCACCGTTGAGCCAGACCAAACTGAGGAGGAAGTACCGCCTCCTGTACCCGTGATGGATCCGGTACCTGAGCAGGCACCTCCGCCCGTAGTAGAGAACCCAATTCCAGTGCAAGAACCCATCCCTGCTGAAGAAATTGCAGATGGTGCGGACAGTCCTCCTGTTGCTGACGCGACTCCTCCTAGGCTAATCTTTCCTGCTTCCAACTTGGTGTTTGATTCCCAGTCTGAAGTTGGCATGACAGTTACCTACAACATTGCGGCCTTTGACGATATTGACGGCGAAGTCACGCCAGAATGCTCGCCCCCGTCCGGCGCTAAATTCCCAATAGGCAAGGTCAATGTAATCTGTACGGCCACAGACGCGGCAGGAAATACCATCCTGGGGTCCTTTATCCTTGAAGTAAGGCTGATCCCAAACAGCACGGTCGACACTAATGTATTTGAGCTGCCGCCCCTGGATTTACAGAGCATGGCTATCCCGTCGATTATCGCCGGAGCGGCGGGCGTTGCAATCTATGTGGGAGTAAAGGCCTCGAAAAAGACAAGAGCAAAAAGTTCGCAGCCGCAAAAGTCTGTATAGGTAATTCGCAGCAAGATCTCTGGCCGGTTTCCTAAACGCCTACTCGAGTAAAGCGTAGACGATAAAAGTACGCTTAAAGAGTTAAATAATTGCTTAATTATTGAAATGCATGGGCTCACCTTGGAAAGCAATCGCTGACCCCAGCCGCCGACAAATGTTGGTTATGCTGAAAAGTGGCGAACAGACGCCGACTCAGATAGTGACACATTTTGACTTTACGCTGCCGGCACTTTCAACTCACCTGAAGGTGCTCAAGGACGCGGGTCTGGTAAAGGAACGGAAGGAAGGCCAGAATAGATTCTACTCTCTGAACAGGGATGGCATGTCCGAGATGACAGAGTTCTTTGATCTATTTTGGGACGACAGGCTTCGCAGCCTAAAGGAGTACGTAGAAAACAAGGAGAAGAAAAGGAAATGAGTAACGAAATAAGAAAAACAATAGTCATTGACGCGCCGGCCGAAACCGTATACAAGGCACTAAGCGACGAAAAAGAACTTACCTATTGGTTCCCAAGTCATGCAATTCTAGATAGGCGCGTAGGTGGCAGGATGGAGTTCAAGTTTGAACGCGACGATGGAACGGTAGACCACAAGGTGGTAGGTGAAATCATTGAAATTGTCCCTGGAAAAAAGCTGTCGTTCTCATGGAAGAATACTTCAGATCCTGATTTTCCAAATACAAAAGTTACCTGGACACTCGAGCCTCTGGAGGGTGGCAAAACCCGGGTTGAATTGGTGCATACAGGCTTTGAAAAGGGCAGATGGTTTGACCTTCATGACGGAGGCTGGTCCTTCTTTATTGGACGGCTTCAGGAATACTGCACAAAGGGCAGAGTCGAAAGTAGAGCCATGTATAAAGAAATGGGCAAGGAAATCCGAAAAACTGTCATGATAAACGCACCCTCCGACGCGGTATTCCTGGCCTTGACTGACGACAAGGAGCTCGTACAATGGTTTCCCAATCAGGGTGCGGCTCTGGATGCGCGCGTTGGGGGCAAATTGGAATTCAGATTCCTTCGACCCGATGGCGAAAAACACGCATTCCATGGCAAAATCCTAGAAATAATTCCTGGCAAAAAGTTGTCCTACTCGTGGAACAACTTGCATGAACCGATGTCTGACAACGAAATCATCACCTGGACGCTAGAGCCCGTAGATGGCGGCAAGACTCGGGTCGCCCTACTCCATACTGGATTGAAGGAGAGCAAGGAGGACGTTGCGGGAGGATGGTCATACGAAGCTGGCTGGACTTTCTTCCTTGGTCAGCTCGTGGAGCATTGCAATGGCCCGGCAATCAAGTCATAGAGCGACGGCGTCATGAGTCGCCGACGTACGCATTGCATCAACATAGTTTTTTATTCTATCTTTGCAGACTGGATAAGGGGCAGCGAGAAGGAAAAAGTCGCGCCTCTTTTTCCCTCGTTGTTCTTTGCCCATATCTTGCCGCCATGAGCTTCTATAATGCTCTTGGAGATAAACAGCCCCAAGCCAGTCCCAGTCTCTGAATTGGTTGCGAACTTTGTAAACAGCCTGGGCAAAATATCCTGATCTATTCCCCTGCCACTATCCTTGATATTCACAATTATGGAATTTTCATCTCCACGCTCCAGCATGATAACTATCTCTCCATCCGGAGTGAACTTGATTGCATTTGCAAGTAAATTCGAAATTACTTCAAAAATCCTCTCCCTGTCGGCGTTCACTAGGAGCGGCTCGTGCGATGGCCCTGCCGTATTTTCCATTCGCAACTTTAGATTTCTTTCGGGAGAGAGAATGCTCTGCATATCATGAACAACGGTTTCTATTTTGACCTTGATGTCTAGAGGTTCCTTTGCGAGCTTTAGCGTATTGCTCTCAATTCGAGATACTTCTAAAAGGCCTGAGGACAGGTTCAGCAAGCGGCGTGCGTTTCTAAGGAGCATGTCTACTTCTGGCTTTGTAATTGTGATCTCTTTTCGCTTGCCGTCATCGAACTGGTGTTCAAGCATTTCTGCTACGCCCAGCAGGGGCTGGACTGGAGTCCTCAGTTCATGAGCGGCGATATTGATGAACTCTTTTTGCAACTTGTCATGAGTCATCAACTGCTCGTTTGCGGAGCTGAGTTCAGTCGTCCTTGACTTGACTGTTTCTTCCAGCCGCTTGTTCCATGTAAATATGATAAGAATCGCCCCAAGTGCAGCGCCTGACACCACGATTATCAGGGCTACTGAAAGGTTTTTCTGCTGCTCAACCAGAGGGGCCACATCTATTGCAAAAGTATGAGGAGCCAAGATGTACAACACTCCAAACTGCTTTCCCTCCAAGATTACGGGCTTGTATGCAAATGTCGCAGTGTCGTCGTCTGCAACCGGTATATCCTGCAACCCTGAACGCCCGGCAAGGGCGTCATCTAGGCCATTGTTCATTGACCTGAGTAATTCCAGATCGATGGCAGCTATGTGCGACTGAAACCTCACGCCAAATGCATTCTTGCCGACGTATTCCTCCTCGGCATGGTAGAGGATGATGCCTGTGTTGTCCAGCAGCCCGACTTCGCTCTCCAAGTTTGGAGACAGCTGGTTCTCCAAAAAGGCCCCCAAGGTATCAGTCCTTATCGCAGCAACAATGATGCCGTCAAATTGATCCGTTTCCGGACCCCCGCTCCCTCTGTCTAGAATCGGATGTGATATGTATAGCCTGTTGACCTGGTCGTTTGATTCGACTACGCTACTGTAGTACGGCTGGTGAGTCTCCTGAGGTACACTAAAGTACAGCCTGTAACTCAGGTCGATGTTTGCAAATTGCTGCTGTGCTGTCTGGTTGATGTTGCTGACCCATAGCATCTTGCCGTCCCTATCTAGCCACATGTAAAAGTCTACAAGCTCTGCAGTCGATTCTTGGGCCCTATCTAGCAACTGCTTCGCTCTTTCCAAGTCGTCCTGCATGATGGCGGGCGAACCGGCGATGATTTCGATGATGTTGACGGAATCTGCGAGCTTGTTTGAGAGGGAATTTGCAATGTCATGGGCCTGGATATCCGCGTTTGATCGAATGTCCCCCACTGATATCTCTTCGATTTGCCGCGATGTGGAAAGAGAATACTGGTAGGACAAGACCGAGATAGGAGTGGCAATAGCGACAACTAGAGAAAACAATACAAGATTTCTCCTTGAAATTCCAGAATTCAAGGGCAGACCTCTGTTGATCCCCCTTTGTAATTAAGTTTCACTGAAAAAATGTTCTAGAACTTGTCGCACAGGGCTATTGGACTCCAGCTTCAAGCCTCTCAGGCACCACCAATCGTTCGTCAAGGAGATCTGACGTGAGCACATTCAATCTTGACTTGACATTCGATGGAATTTCCGCATCCAAGGAATGAAACGGCGCAATGTATACGATGCCATCGCCGGGTGCGTTCTTGAAGGGCTCAATTCCGGGTCTTGCGATCCTTCCTTCAAACGTACCGTTCACGACACTTTGTACCGCGCTGTCATATGCTTTGTCAACGTCGAGCACAAACGAAGACAATACTGCCTTGGGAGCCAGCAGGTTTTGGTCCTGCACTGCACCGAGCGCATAGACGCCCTCATGTTCGGCGGCCTCTATCACCCCGCGGCCTGAGGAATCAGCGACATGGAAGACAACATCCGCATTCTGCTGCCTGATAAGCGAGGTGGCCACCTCTTTTCCTTTCGGCGGATTATCCCAGTCATTCAGATACGTGCCGACTATTCTTACATCCGGATTAGCTGTTTTGGCGCCATGTTTGAACCCTTCAAAGACGTTGATGACGTTTGGGTACTCTTCCCCTCCGACGTACGCTACGACGCCGGTCTTTGTCATCATCCCAGCGAGCGCGCCGAGCAGAAAAGATCCCTCCTGCTGCTTTGGGAAGATAGACGCGACGTTCTGTGACTCGACTAGGCCGGTGAAGACGACAATCTTGACATCCCGAAATTGCTGTCCCACCCTTACCGAAGGGTCGCCCCACTGGACGCCATGTGCTATTATCAGATCGAATTTTGCTTCTGCATAGCGCTCCAGCGTCGCCTCGATATCTGCAATGCTGACGTTGTCCTCTGCGACGACTTCAATATCATACTTGTTGCGAATCATATCCGCAGCGTCCGACGAAGCCGAGCCCCAGCCTCCATCGTCAAACAAGGCATCGGTTAGCACGGCAACCCTGAGCGATTGCAGCGGCACACTCGAGTTTCTTGGTGAATTGAATCCCGCAGATGAGACGACGCCAACTAGGACCAAAGACGCGACGGCTGCAATGAGTCCCCATATCATTGCCTGCTTCCTAGTGGCTGTCAGCATAGCAATTGACATTTGATCCCGTGTTACGGATATTTAAGTGGAGTTTAGGAAAAAACCGCTCGAATCGCATAACAGATGGGTCCGCCCACGGCAGAGCAACGGCTACCTTGCCAAAAGTTCGGTATTTACCAGCGTAAGTGGAGACTTCCCTTCTGAGACTCTGGCAATATTTGAAGCGATTACTCCTGCTATTGCCTCCACAGATTCCTTGGTCCATCCGGCAACGTGCGGAGTCAGGACAAAATTATCCAGCTGAAGTAGTCTGTCCTCCGCGTCAGCCGGCTCCTCCCAAAATACGTCAAAAGCAGCGCCTGCAATTTTCCTTTCACTTAGACAGGAATAGATCGCATCCCTGTCGACTACCGGAGCCCGCGCAACATTTACCAGATAGGCCGAGGGTTTCATCAAAGCCAGCGCCTTTTCATCAATTAGCCCTCGTGTCTCATCGTTAAGCGGAACGTGGAGGGAAACAAAGTCCGCCCGTGGGATGCATTCGTGTAGTGCGGCGGGGTCTTTGACTTCATCCGCAAAGAAGGACCTTTCACGACCCGGCTTGGCACTCACAGGGTCCTTCGTTACAGAGATTACGTTCATGCCAAACGCCTTGGCCCTCCTTGCGACTTCAATTCCCGACGCGCCAAGTCCCACCACAAGGAGAGTCTTGCCATACAGTTCTATTCCCATCGATCTTGGGTTTCTTCTCTTTGCTACGCTTCGTCCCGAGGACTGCGTATTTTTTGCGAGGAGTATCATCAAAAACAAGGTATGTTCCGCGACAGAAGTTGAATTTGCAAGCGGCACGTTTGCAACATAGATCGATTTTGCGGTGCAGTATGGGACGTCAATGTTGTCATATCCTATTCCGGCTTGGTGTATGAGCTTTAGGTCAGGAGATGCATTTACAATAGTAGAGTCTATTCTGCTTGTGCCATTCACCAGCACCTCCGCGTCGGAGAGTTGTGGCGGTAGAGGTTTTTCCATATCCACTATCTCTGAGACAAGCCCGTGCGGCTCTAACTTGCTGTCTAGGATTTCCAGAAACGACAGCGATCGCATGGTTACCTTTATCTTCAAATTGCCTAACCTGAGTCTCAAGGTAATCCTCATTTAACTCTGATGGCTGGCAGGCTGGGCAAGCCAAGCTTGCATGCTGTATCAGAGAAATAGTCATTAGTCAGAATCGCATAATGCAGACCAATGTTTGAGACCAGTGGCAGTCACGCTATCTTGCTCAATCCTGTGGAGATGCGCATTCTTAAATTCATCAAGCCGAAATCTCAGACAGAAAAAAAGATATCCAAGGTAGTCGAAATTGACGCGCTAGTGCTGTCCCCTGTCATTACCGATCTCATTTTGAAAGGCTATCTGGAGATAGTTAGGAGGCGCAGATTTTACTTTTTTTCACGTGAATTCTGTACTATCACGCCTGAAGGTGTCTCCGCGCTGGAGAAGGCGCGATCACCACTCGAAGGACTCGTCGAGATGGTGCGGAACAGAGCACTGGATGCTCTCAATAGCATAGCTGCCGGGTCGCCCGCACTGAAGGCCGCAGTCTTTTCTGCTCGGACTCTTTACAAAGTGGCAAAGGCAGTTGCCTGATCTAACCTGAGCTGCTCGCATTGAAGGAACCAAGGAAAGTTCTGACGCTTCCGTGGCAATAGCGACTCAACAGACGAATCAGCTATAACAAAAACTAGTGGCTAAATGTACTCATGTTTAATTGGCATGACAAACCTTAGAAGTTGAAGTCATTATGTCTTACGGCAGAGAACGAAGTTATGGTGGTGGGGGACGCTTTGGTGGCCAACGGGGCTTCGGAGGTCCGAAACCAGTAGAATCGGGAAAAGAATACGATGTAGAGATTGCAGAGATCAGTAGACAGGGAGACGGGATCGCGCGAATACAGGGTTTTGTGATTTTTGTAAAGGGCGGCCGGGTGGGCCAAAAGACAAAAGTCAGAATAACAAACGTCGGAGCAAGGTTCGCCACAGCGGAAATTGTTTCAGGCGGCGGAGCAGCCGAGGAAGCATCTCAGAGCAAGTCTGATGTTGCTCCCGCAGTGACGGAAGCAGAAAAGCCGGAGCTGCAGGACTACAAGAGCGACGAGGAAAAGCCCCCCGAGTAGACTTCGTCCATGTGAGAAGCCGTCAACAACGACAGGTATATGGGCTAATCGCAAAAGTCAAGGCGGCGACTGGGATTCAATTTGACTAGAATAAATTGCATTGATATAAAGAATCAGCTAAACTCTTAAAGCATTACGCGGCGATAAGCCGGCATGGAATATCAGGGCAGACGGGATCCCGTCGGTCTAGCTTTTGTGAGGAAAACTGAAGATGAAATACGCTTTCTGGACCGCTCTCAACAGTATTTTGTGTCATTTGTAGACATGGTCAACTCGACAGAGATCGCATCCCGAAACCTTGGGCCAGACGGGGTCAGAAAATATTATTCATTGTTCATAAATGCAATAGCATCTGTGGCTCGAGAATCCGGGGCCAAGATCATAAAGAACGCTGGGGACTGCATAATCCTGTACTTTCCACAGACTGCCAATACCATGGATCACATTGCGCTGAAGCGATCATTGGACTGCTGCCTTGACATCTGCGACGCACACATCGCCATAAACTCTCTGGCAAAGCAGGAAGGGCTCCCCCCAATAAATTACAGGGTAAGTGCCGACTATGGATCTGTTGAGCTGGCAAAATCAAAGACATCCAGCGAGTATGACCTGATTGGACCCACGATGAACCTCTGTTCAAAGATTAATGGTATAGCAAAGTCGAACAGCCTTGTCGTCGGGAGTGACCTGCACGAAATTATCACAAACAGCCCTCCTGTCAAATCAAGTCACCTTTACCGCTTTGAACAAATTGGCGAATACTCTGTTGGGCTAAAGTGCGCCTACCCTGTTTTCTCTGTGACACGCAGACATGAGCCGGTGATCAACAGCGAGCCAATGAGACGTGATTCCGACCAGAACGCAAGGTACAGGGTGATGATAGTTGACGACGAGCCGGATGTCCTCATGACTCTTGTTACAATGCTCGGATCTGCCCGGGCAATTGACGTTGAATCGTTTACGGATTCTCTCGAGGCGTTGCGGCAGTTCCTTGCGAAAAACAGTGGATACTACAATCTTGTAGTCGCCGACATTAGGATGCCCAAGCTAAACGGCATACAGCTGACCCGTATTCTAAAGTCACTCGACCACGAGCTGCACATCCTGCTAGTCACGGCTCATGACATAGTCGAGGAGGTATCAAGCATGCTGCCCGAAGTGGAAAGGAGTAGCATCATCAGAAAGCCCTTGTCGCAGGAAGCGTTTCTCTCAAAGGTGAACCTGGCGATGGCGAGATAAGTCTGGGCACCGCCGGTAATAATGCAAGCACACCAAATGTGGATGAACAAGCGACCTGCAGAGTCTCAAACTTGAAGACATGGCTACTTGTTTCTTTGTTATGGCCGTGAAACGTAAACCTAGATAATGTTTTGTTTCCAGTACCGGTCGAGCAAAATGGTATTCTCAGAAGGAAACACCCAAGTATTCTTGTACTCAACTATCACGGCTGCAGGACTGCTAGCAACAGCTTTGTTAGGCGGGTTGCTATCCGTAGCGGCAAGCGCCCAGGAAAGCGGACTCGTGCTGCCCGGCACGAATTACACAAACTTGCCAAGATCGACTGTAGCGACTACGGGAACAGCGTCACAAAGCGTGCAGCCCGACAGAGTATCTGTGAATGTCGGAGTGGAAACCAACGGAACAACAGCAAGTGAGGCCGTGTCTAGCAACGCCGACGCAATGGATCAGGTAGTCTCCGCACTAAGAAACCTAGGCATCGAAGAGAACGAGCTCGCCACCAGCAGCTTCAATGTGTACCCTATCTACGAATACAGGGAGCCCATGCAGCCCTGCATAGAGATCTATCCTCCACCACCTGAATGTATGCCAAAGCAGACGATAGTGGGATATGGAGCATCCAATAGTGTTACAATAACACTCAATGTGAACTCGACAAGCGTTAATGCAGGCGAAGCAATTGATGCAGCTGTATCGGCAGGCGCAAATACTGTCAACTCCGCATACTTCTTCACATCCGACGAACTGCAAGAAGAGATCCGCAGCGGCCTCATCAGGGACGCGATAGATAATGCCAGGCAAAGGGCGGAATTGGCAGCAGACGCAGTTGGCCATACGGTGTCAGGAGTTCACTCCATAAACCTGAATGAAGTCCACTTCCCCGTCTACTATGGAAGGACTGCTTCTGAGGGTGACTTCGCCGCCGCACAAACAGCTCTGCTACCCGGCGAACAGCAAGTGTCAACGACGATAAATGTCATTTACTATTTAAGCGACATCGTAGCTGCACAATAGGAAGCAACTCTTCCTACATCTCTTTTCTTTAATGATGGTGATAAAATAAAAAATAGGAAGCTTAGTCAAGCTTCACTTCGTGCTTTTCCTTTACCTTGTTGCCGAATTCATCTTTGAACTCGCGTTCAACTTTCTTTTCGTCGTCATCACTCTTTACTTTCTCTTTGTACTCTCTTTCTGTCATGGGCTTTGCAGCGCAGCATGGCTTTAATGGATTATAGACGATAAATTGCTTAATTTTCTGATCGCTGATTTGAAGCCTGATAGCAATTGCTTTACCTGACGGGGCTGGTCTGACCTAT
>JAKEIF010000280.1 GCA_022545875.1 Nitrososphaera sp. | reverse complement strand
GTTGCTGCTTTGCAACAGAAAGGGAATCGTACGACTTTTTGAGTTCTGCAGATTTAGAACGAAGTTCAGACGTTCGGACGTGAACAGTTCCTTCAAGCCTCCGGTTCCACACGACTATCAATATACCCAAAGCTATGGCTACCCCGGCGATAACAGCCATCATGATTGTGCTAAAGTTCTTTTGCTGATTCACAAGCGACACGACGCTGTCAGCCAGCTGGTGGGGCGTCACTATGTACAACGTTCCGAATGGCTGGCCTTCGAACCGTATTGATTGATAGGCTATGGTTGCGGTAGAGCCAGCGGCACTAATGTCGTGAACGCCGCTTTCACCTGCCATCGAATCACTGATGAAATTGTTGAAACTTGGCTTCAATTCTGCGGGCAATGACCGTTGGAACTCATCGCCAAAAACACCCTTGCTGATTAGTGATTGAGTAGTAGTATACAGAACAATGCCATCTCTGTCTAGCATCCCTATCGTGCTCCGAAATTCGGGGGCAAGTTCATTCTCGAGAAATTCTCCCAGCCCGTCAAGCCTTATGCCTGCCACGACTATTCCAAGAAAGCGCCCTGCATCTTGACTAACTATTGGCCTGGAAATATATATCCTCGAAACACCATCGCTAGAGTCTACGGCAGTGCTGTAGTATAGTCGCTGGGTGTCACGAGCCTGGATAAAGTACTGTCGTTGACTGAGGTCAGTCTCTGTCATCTGCTCGTATGTGGTCTGGTTGATCCCGCTTATCCATGAAATCTTGCCGCTGCTGTCCAACCACATGTAAAAGTCAGTGAATTCAGAAGTTGACGACTGCGCAGATTCGATCATCGAAACAGCCCTCTCCATTTCGGTATCCTGAATCGAAGGGGACTGCGCAAGCAACCCAAGGTTTGTTGCAGCAGAATCCATCTTGTTGGCAAGGATCCTTTCTAGGTCGTGGGCCTGGATCATGGCGTTAGACCTGATGTTTTCAGATGCGATCCTGAGCATCTGCCCTGACGTATAATTGGAATACTCAAAAGATGCAAATGAAAGCGAGGCCGCTATCGCTGCAACTATAATGAGTAATCCTATGCTTTTTGCTGATAAGCGGTATTGCCTGCCCAACTAAGCCCTTAAGTTAAAATCGAGCAGTTAAATAAATCATCTAGGTGAGATTTTCTAGATGGTTCTACTGCTACATTTGGGTAGAAGATTCGCTTAAAGTACATCTTTCCGGGGCAGCTGCTAGTCTGAACGACAACAAGAATTCGAGGAGTATTGCTTCAACTACCATACAATTATCTTGTCGGCATTGAAGCGATACATTCGGTGAGTATCCTTGCAGCGACACCTGCCGTCATGCCGGTGAAATCAAAGTCTGGACAGAGCTCCACGATATCCAAGCCAACAACTTTTCCTGAGAGAGACCTACTAAGGAGATAAATCAAGTCGGTGCTTGACAACCCACCCGGTGACGGGACAGAGACCCCTGGCGCAAATGAAGGATCCAGGCAATCTAGATCTATTGAAATGTAGATGCTGCTATTGCCAGTTTTTTCCCGTATAATCTCTGCAACCTTTTTCAAGCCAAGTTCTGCAATATCAAGTGGGTTTATGATCTGCACGCCTTCCTTGCTGGCGTTAACCAACTCCTCGGGCTCTGCAGCTCGTGTTCCGATCAGCATGCTTGAGCGGTAGTCAAGCGACTGCGATGAATCGGTGAGCACCGATCCATAGTAATTTCTGGATGAAGAAACAAAGTCTGGATGTGCGTCAAAGTAGAGCAATGCAAGCTTGGAACTGACCGCGCGGGCTATTGCTTCAATAGCGTTAGTCGTAAGTGAATGATCGCCTCCTATCATTATGGGGATCCTGCCTTTGGAAGCCACATCATACGCTGCTTTAGAAACATCATTTTTTGTCTTCAAGTTCCCCGCATCAAACACTCGCTTTCCATCAAATGACCCTCTCATAGGACACGTAGGTATTCTGGTCCCGCCGCGTTCAAAAAATTCGGATTCGTTTGATGCGATCCTTAGGACATCTGGTGCTCTACTGGTGCCTTTCCTCTTGGCATGCGATCCTGACTCATCTTGGACGCCATAAATCACAATCTCTGCAGAGTCTATGCTGTCGGCATTTGACCTGTAAAGCCGGACCATCTATCGATCTTAGAATTTACGGCCGGCTTTTAAGCCTCTGCCAGTCCGTGTCGCTGACAACTTTTAACCCCCCGACAGCAGAACCGCTTTGCTCCAATCGTAACGGGCGCGAGCTGCACAGAAGGGCTACGATATCTGCATCCTGCCCGACTCATCATCTAGCTTGAGATAAGGTTTTATTGAAATCACTATTCCTTATCCTCGCACATGTCTAGCATGAAGTTTATTCAGCTCGAACCACAGGGCGACATTGCTTTGGTAAAAATAAACAGGCCTGAGGCACTAAACGCCATGAATACCGATGTCATTTCGGAACTCTCGAGGACGATGGATATCATTGCCGCCGATGATGGTATCAAAGTCGTAGTTATTACCGGCGCTGGTGAACGATCATTCTGCGCTGGGGCAGACATTTCCTATATGGTGAATATTGAGCCAATGCAGGCAGAGCGATATGCATCTTCTGCTCAGGCAGTCATCAACAAGATTGAGCGACTGGAAAAACCAGTCATTGCGGCAGTCAATGGGTTTGCACTGGGCGGAGGCTGTGAACTTGCGATGGCATGCGATATCCGGATTGCTTCAAGCAATGCCAAGATAGGTCAGCCCGAAGTGACTATTGGGATCCCGCCTGGATGGGGTGGTACACAGCGGCTTATGCGTCTAGTCGGGCCAGCAAAAGCAAAGGAGATGATATTTACTGGCAAAATGATCGCAGCCGACGAGGCCCTGCAGATAGGTCTTGTAAACAGGGTCGTCAGCCTTGGAACCGAGGACGCGGTGCCTCCGGAGGCTCCCAAGGGCGACACTGCAAAGGAAAAGGAAAGGGCAGCTGAAGTTGCCAAGGTGCTCAATCGGATGCTTATGGACGAATGCTTGGCCCTCGCCAGAGAGATCACCAAGAACAGCTTTACTGCTGTGAAGGTGAGCAAGATGCTTATCAACCGCGGAATGGATTCAGACCTCGAAACCGGCCTTAGGCTTGAGATATACGGTTGGGCTCTTTGCTTTGCCCACGAAGACCGCCAAAAGATGATGTCTGCATTTCTCAACAAGGGCAAAAAGTAAGCTCAGGCGAGGCGGGCGCCAGTGCTGGGGCGGCAGACAAGCACTCTGCTCTCCACGCCCACCTTTGAAAAGCCGGCCCTCATTGCCTCTGCGACTCTTCTCGAGTCTCTCTTTGTTTTTAGAAATGCAATGACCGATGGGCCTGCCCCGCTTATAGTAGCAGCGAGGGCGCCAGCGCCAAGGGCGCCCTGTTTCACTCCATCATAGCCCGGTATGAGGATCTTACGCGCGGGCTCTACGATTGCGTCGTCGATGCCCCTTGCTATCATGTCGACATCTCTGAGCGCAAATCCTGCAACGATTGTGCTTGCAGACGAGACGTTATGGACCACCTTTCCAAGCGGAACCTCTTTCGGGAGAACACTCCGCGCTAACTCTGTCTTTTTCTTTGGAACATCCATGGAAATCGGTATAGCCACAACCATGTACAGGTCGCGGGGAGGCTCCATCCTGACAAATCTCCTCTTGCCGCCGGCAATACTCGAGATCACAAATCCTCCCAGCAGCGATGCCGAGACGTTGTCGTAGTGTTTTGTTCCGGCGCTGGCGATCTCGCCCTCGGCTGCGTATTCAACAAGCGAATCCTTGTCGATTTTCAGGTTATACACTGCCTTCATCGCAAGCGCTGCGGCTGCTGCCGACGCGGCGCTGCTGCCGACGCCATAGCCTGCAGGCACTCCCTTTTTGATTTCAACCGCCAGAGGATCATCTATGGCAAAGTCCCGGGCAATCTTGCTTACTACTCTGCCAGCCGAATTGGATTCCGGCTCTAGGGGGATCCGATCCCTGTTATCGATCAGCCTTATCGATATTCCTGCGCCCTCCGTTGACCTAGTTATTTTGACCCTGTCTTCAAGCGCATCGAGGGCAAGTCCGAATACATCGTAGCCCGGCCCAAGGTTGGCAGTTGAGCATGGCGCGATGGCTGTCACGGATTTCTTTGTCTTTTCCAACAATCAGTCCTCTCCCTGATTAACAGTTCGAGATAAGGCGGCCATCAAGTTTATCATCCCGCTCATGGTAAGGCTAGAGACTGCAATTATGCTCTGCCCAAATCCTGCCTTGCTCAAACTTTTTGCAAGGTCCCTGCTCAACATGGAATACTCCACGTCCTTTTCCTCCGTCAGCGCGCTATCCAGAGCGTAGGCTGAGTTTGACCATTCCATAATCCTGACAAGATTGTCGGCGACCAGATCCCTCTTTGTAAGCGCATTTATTTGCGCCGTCTTTAGGCGAAGTTTTACAGAAGACGCGAGAAGCGAGATTGAGACAAAGTTGATCGGGGCAGAAACGAGCATGCCGTCAAAAGCAAAAATGGTAACCTTTTCTTCTGCCCTGAGGTTCGACACAAAGTAAGGGCCGCTTGCCCTAAATGCAAACAGTTCAATCTGGCCCGGCGTATCTACAATGATATAGTCCGGATTAAGCTCGTCGAGCTCTGACTGGATCTCGTCGAGTTTTGTCGCAATCATGTCGCTCGCCATAACAAGCGATCCGTTGGGACCGAGTCCATATGTGTCCATCAGCGTATTGATGTCAATGTAGTCCCTGACGTCAACGTCAGGCTCGTACGGGAGCCTCACAGAACCCGGGTCCAAATTCAGGGTTGCCGGAAACGCGCCAGTGTCCTTGTACCATTGCAGGAGCTTGGACGTGAGCAGCGACTTGCCAGATCCAGCCGTTCCGGTCACAAAGATCGCCTTCAAATCGACATTCAAAACGTCTGTGAGGTCGTATATCTGTCTTACACATTCGTTATTATAGTACCGAGATTAACAGCTGAAATACTTGAACTGGCGACTCGTTGCCATCCCCGCAAGTGTGGTTCCCTTCCTGATACTGTTTCTTACCACTAATGTCTCGCCTCAAGACGTATTTGCGGTTGGTCTCTTCCCGTTCATAGCTTCGGTCGCTGCCGGTTTGGCCAAAATCATGCTTCAGGCATACCGGTTCAAGTACTTCATCAAGAACTTTATCGGCTATCATGTGAGCTCGACTGGCAAGACTATATCAGCTCGGCTCGCTGGCGAATTTGTGACCCAGACAACTCCGTCCTATGTTGGGGGAGAATTCGTAAGGATAGCGTGGCTATCTAAGAACGGTGTCGCACCAGGAAAGGCAGCCTGGGTGACGACAATGGAAATCATTGCGGATGTGTTCGTGGGATCGATGCTTGCGTTTATCGCTGGCGGGCTGGCCATCTATCGGGGAGGAACCGTGGTGGGGATAGCTGTCATCCTTATTACGATCCCGACGTTTGGAGTTTGGCTTGCACTGCTGGTATTCTCTGCAAAGCGCAACCTGCGACTGCCATCCTTTGCCCAGAGACTAGTGGAGCGTTTCATGGCAAAGGATAAGGCCGAGCGGTTCATCAATACGGCCAACTCTGCCATTGCGGACCTGTGCAAGATGAGCAGGGAGAATTTTAACTCCACTCGAGCAATCAAGACCTTTGCCATCGGAATGGCGATCACGTTCGTCGCCTTTATTTTTCAAGGAGTGTCGTTCATGGTCCTGGCAAACGCGGCACAGTCCGACATTGGCCTTTTTGACTCACTCATGGCAACATCCGCCTCGACTGCACTGGCAAACCTTCCCATCACTATAGGAGGCTCGGGACTTGCAGAGCTGGGGATCTGGGCCTATCTGTCCAACTTTAGCGGCGTTCCGGATCTAACGGCACTTTCTTCTGCTTCTCAACTCAATGTGATTATTGCATGGCGGATCGCTACCTACCACGTTCCGCTAGTCATCATGTGGATTGCACTCATGAAACTCGCAGTGGGCAAGGTCTCTGCCACAGACGTCGGGACAGCGGGCCAGAGCGGCGCGCCCGCTGACCGGACAAAGAATGATTCGTCAGGCGAGCAAAAATAACGTGCGAGCGACTTTGAGGAGCTCAGTCCTCAGCTTCATCTTCAGCCGAAGAAGGCGCTGGGAGGTCGGACTCTACGTCCATCATCTGGAGCTCCTTTAATTCAAATTTATAGATGGCCGTCATGTCAAGCGCAAATTTTGTCTTGAGAAGGTCGACAACTTTTGCGCTCAGTGGACCCGTGAAAAAGTTGATCTTGAACTCGTAGACGAATCCCTTCATAAAGTCAGAGATCTTCATCGTTTTTGGAACGTCGAGGCCCTCTACAATGGTGCGGCCATCGGGCATTGCCTCATAAACCTGGATGTCAATTTTGAAATCCTTCTCATAGATGTCAAGGATATAGCCTGTTCTGGGAATCTCCTCTGGCTTGTCAAACTGGACAGATTTGATCTCATCTTCAGCCCATTTCGGGAGCGACTGATCCTGCTGCGCGCCATCCTGTGATTCCTTTGCTGCCTTTGACCTTACCATGCGAGATACGATAACCCCATCTGCACTAACCCGATATAATGTTTTTCAAGTCTGGATCCGAACGCATGTCTAGAAAATATTACTACTTGGTTATTCAATTATGACATTTCTGTTTAACGGTGTTCTTACACGCTAGTTGCCATGACGAGCTTCAGCAGCAACTGGGTAAAGGACAATTCGCAGAACATGTCTGAGAGGCTAAAGCAAAGCGTCGGGCCTCAACAACCACTCAAACCAAGGATCGAATTCGCCAAGAACAAGATTCAAGCGCAGAACCAGAAATTGGACACTATACTTGAAAAATTAAGGGGAAAAGAGAAGTCGCTATTCAACCAAGTAGTTTCCGCTCTTCAAAAGCATGACGCACAGCACGGCAAGATGCTTTCAAACGAGATCGCACAAATCCGAAAGACGACAAAGATGATCTCGCAGCTAAAGATGGCACTTGAGCAGATTCAACTAAGGCTGGAATCCACCATTGACCTCGGAGACGTAATGGTAGCTATCGGGCCGGCAATGGGTGCGTTGACAAGAGTTAGGTCAGGACTATCAGGCGTGATGCCAGAAGTAGACAGGGAACTAGGAGAAATCAACGGCGTCTTTAGCGACATAATGATGAGCGCTGGAAGCATGGGCAACACCTCATTTGCCTTTGACGCAAGCGGCGAAGAGGTAGACAGGATCCTTGCAGAAGCAGGCGCGGTCGCGGAGCAGAGGATGACGGACAGTTTCCCCGACGTACCGACAGGGTCTACGGGCAGCAGGGTCGGAACATCAAGCGAGAACGCACAGTTCTAGACCTTCCCTTTTCTTTCTTTTTTCATTTTACAGTACGGCATTTTCGCTCTCAGCGGCTGTTTTACGTTATCCGTGTTTTTCCGGGCAGAATCGAGTCTGAGAT
Organism: Nitrososphaera sp.; assembly: GCA_022545875.1. Lineage (GTDB taxonomy): Archaea > Thermoproteota > Nitrososphaeria > Nitrososphaerales > Nitrososphaeraceae > Nitrososphaera. Next base: position 140 of record JAKEIF010000280.1, on the reverse strand, counting down.
CCCAGAATTCTCTCAGCTCGGTTGCCGGCGGATGGACACATACAACCCTTCCGCAACAGCTCTCTGCGCAGCACAGGCACGTAAATTCAATATCCTCTCGGTCATGAAAAGTCCTGTAATCATAAGTCGCCTCTTCACCC
>JAKEIF010000279.1 GCA_022545875.1 Nitrososphaera sp. | reverse complement strand
CCCGCGTACGGGTACCACCAGATAGTTGTTGCCACGCCTGAACACAAACAGAGCCTCTCACAGATCTCCGTTGAGCAGTGGGTCAATGTGCTCGTGGTGGTTCAAGACAGGGTAAGGTGGCTGTATACGCAAAAAAGTGTGACCTATGTTTCTATATTCGTAAACAAGGGCCCTGGTGCGGGAAGCAATATGGCTCATCCCCATCTACACATTGTGACTTTTTCGGGAATTCCGCCGGTAATTGAGATGGAAGCCGAGGGTTCCCACCGATTCATGAACGAAAACGGCAACTGTCCTGCTTGCAACATCATTGCGGTGGAATCCAGCGGCCCAAGGCAGATCCTTGCGACTGACAGCTTTTTGTCATTCAGCCCCTGGGCGCCTACCTATCCCTATGAGTACTGGATCTATCCAAAAAGGCACATGACTTCTTTTTCAAAGATAACACAGAAGGAGATAAACGATCTGGCATTAATGCTACGGGCGACCCTTGGGGGCATGTCAAAGGCGCTTAAAGATCCGGCCTTTAATCTTGTCTTTCATCTTTCACCGGAGAAAAAGAACAGCCGACAAATTCACTGGCATATTGAGGTCTACCCGCAAATGACTACTTGGTCCGGTCTTGAGCGCGGCTTTGGGGTTTATGTCAATAACGTCCGGCCAGAAAAATCCGCCGAGATCCTCGGCTCTGCTTGCAGAAAAGAGCTGGCAAACCTAGTTGGCATCACATGAGCATACGATTTAATTACCAAGATGATTCACCGGTGAATTGCTGATGAAGCTTGAGAGTTGGATGTCTCTGGCGTCGCTCGGGCTAGCAGTAATGTTTGTTGCTCTCATGCTCTCATTCTATAATTTTCTGATTGGCCCGGACGGGGAGGGGCCCCAGAGAGTAGTAGAGCCCGGAAGCCTACTTTTGCAAATTACCTTTATTTCTGGCGCACCTTGCCTTGTCCTGGCGGGTTTTGTTTTCGGTATGGCGAAAACCTTTGGCACGCGCGCAGGAGGAAGTATGCTGCTTGCTGCAGGAATAATATTGATAGCCGGCATGCAGATTGGAACGACCATGCTTACAAGGATTGACGAACAGTATATCATTGGGGCCATGGCGTATGCGCCCTACTTCTTTATGGCAGCCGGCGCAGGGGTAGCGGCAGTTGGCGGATACCTGCTTGCCATCTCCGGCAGGCGGCCCCGCTATACGAACCTGGATGACCTGCTTTGAAGAATGGCACGAAAAGGCTAGACGTATCTAGAAAGCTCATGCCTGTCGAAATGTCGGGGGATCTAGACGTCGTTTTCAACGCGGCAAGGAGACGCTCCAGTCCGATCCTCGCAATTGTAACGGGGACGAAGCCAGACTTTTACAAACAGGCACCGCTGGTTCTAGAGGCAGCCCGGAATAAACTCCCCGTCTTTGTCATAAACACAGGTCAGCATTTTGACGAGTTACTGGGATTTGGGATCGAGGAATTTGACCTTGAAAAGTTTGTGGGATGCAACCTGCAGATTCGCGGGGATCTCGTCGAAAAAGCAGGCGAACTCATGCTAAAGTTCGGCTATTTCGGAAGGCACTGCAAGAAACGATTTGGAACTGAATCAATCCTGCCGGTCGTTCACGGCGATACCCTTGTTGCGGGAATTGCGTCGCTTTCGTGGGCATTTGGGATGGGGCAAAAGGTGGGGCAGAACGAAGCGGGGCTACGCTCCATGAGTCCTACAGCAATCAGGAAGTTGCGCCCAAACGAAGAACCAACACGGGCAAAGATTGAGCACTTCTTGCACGAACAATTTTTCGGCAAGTGGTTCCTTGCAAGGGAGGAGCCTTTTCCGGAGCAGATTGACACGTGGATCTGCTCTGCAGGCACTCAATTCTTTTTTGCCCCGACACAGCTGAACAAGGATAACCTTGTGAGGGAAGGCTACCCTGAAGAGTTTGTGCACGTGGTTGGCAATTCTATAGTTGACGCAATAGGCCTGAAGCGAAAGCAGCGGCCGCAAAAGAGCATCTTTGACATCTATCCGATGCTAGAGCGAGACCAGTGGATACGAGTGGACATCCATAGGAGGGAAAACCTTACCCCTCGGAGATTCGACTCAATAGTGGGCGCGTTGACCGAACTTGTCACTAGAACAGATAAAAAGTTGATCCTTGTCATGCTCAATGCAACTGCTTCCGCACTCAAACAATTCGGTCTTGAATCCAAGCTGCACAGGCTGGCAGAACGACATCCGGACAAATTCTTGATTACTCCGCTATGGAAGGAATACGCACACGTCGTTGAATTCCTAGACAGCGGCCATTGCTGGGCCGAAATGACAGACTCTGGATCGATGCAAGAGGAGCTTTTGTACTTTCCAAAGGTCATGTCGCTTACGGTGAGGCTCAACACCGACCGTCCAGAAACGATATTTGATGCGAGAAGCAATGTGCTGCTTCCGCCGGTCAACCGCCAGTGGATCGTATCTGTAATTGACGAGGCCCACAGAAAGTCCAGCGAGCTCGGAATGCAGCTGTCAAACAAGAAACCGCTTTACGGCCGGCCCGGGCAAGTCTCTAAAAAGATCATTTCTATCCTAAAGAAAGAGTTTGACAACGGAGACGCCAACTTTTACCCGTGGCTTCATCAAAGACTCGGGCTCTGGAAAGAAAAGCACACGCTGGGTTACATGTAATTCATATCGAGAACTTGCCCTTCCGGACTTTGTTCTTCTTCCGTTCATCTGCAGTCATCAAGAAGACGTTCCTCATCATCTCTTCGTAAGCCTTGCTCATGTTTTGATTCCTGCGCGACATCACCTTCCGTTGTGTTTCCCGAGCCGAGTCAAACTGGAGCTCTGCATTCGTTGATCCGATGCTCGAGCCGTAAATCGTAAAGCTGGGAATGTCCTGCGCCACCAGCCCGTGCAGATGCGAAGACACCCCGATCCTGCGGCCGCTGTAAATTAGTGTCCCTATGGAAGTTTTGCACATGTCACCGATAAAAGATCCTAGCTTGTTGATCCCGGTATCGACCTTCTTCTCCAGCCCGTTGTCCATTTTGATATTGCCATAAGTCATCTTTAGATCCGACGTGGTCGTCATCGCCCCGATGTTGACCCATTCGCCGACGTACGAGTGCCCCAGAAAACCGGCATGCGCCTTGTTTGAATAGTCGCAAACCACTGAATGCTCAACCTCTCCTGCTATCCTGCAATTATGGCCTATGTAGCTTGATTCAATTATCGTGAACTGTTTTACTTGTGTCATGCCGCCCACAAACGCGGGGCCAGTGATACGGCTCTGTGCGATGTGTGCCTGGGGACCGACGTAAACGCCCCCGTTGGTGGCATCAAATACGGTGCCTTCCTCAATTTCTGCACCCTCTCCGATCGTCACCTTGCCTTTTCCCAAGACTTTGAGGCCTACAGGGAGAGGAGATGAATGGAGGTGCTCAGAGACCTGCATTGAAAGGGAATTCTCGATGGCGCTTATGACGTCCCACGGGTCCGACAGCAGACCTTGGGTATCTTCCATCCCCAGGTCAGTCGACTTTTCAACGCCGAGCTTTTTTAGGCTAATTTTTTTTCCGGACTCGACACACTGGGCAAGGTACTCCCCTGCCTTTCTTCCCAACCTGCCAACCAGCAGCCGATGTCCTGACGTGACAGCGAAGGTATGGCTTATGTTGGACAGCCTGTCGAGATACACCGCACCTGGATGCAACAGCCCATTAACATAGACCGTATCTGAATCGATCGAACTCGAGTTAACTTTGCTGCTGGAATGTCGTTCCTGAGTAATTTCTGCGAGGTACTCGCGCGTGATGAGAAAGTCTGGGGATTGTGAATATTCTTCAAAATAGCTTTTGGCTCCAACCTTGACATCAAAAGTCGGCCTCGTGAGCGTGATCGGGAAAAAGTTCTGCCAATGCGAGTCTTCAAACAGCGCTAGGCTGACCATTTAGATCTTTCCGAGCCTGCTAGCATACTGCTTGTATGCATCCAGGTAGGACTTTTTGTCTCCGATGTCTACAAAGCCGCCCTCAGTCTTGAACCCCCTGATGATCCGCTTTTGCTCGAGAGCCTTCCTTACTGCATCGTCCATCCCAAATGATCCAGACTTTGGAATAAGTTTCAGAAACTCTGG
>JAKEIF010000278.1 GCA_022545875.1 Nitrososphaera sp. | reverse complement strand
TCGTTTCAGCTAAACTGGAGGGGGTCACTTCGGATACTATGCTGAATATTATCCTGCCACAGGAGTTAATGGACGTTGTTTATCTTGCACATATTTGGCGTCCGGGCTCCGGTGAAAAGCCGGACTATGTTTTAGACATTCTTGTTGATGGAGAGTCTATTGAGCCAATCTCAACGGAAACAGGTACAATGAAGACAGAATGGGAGATACCCGTTCAAAAAGGATCCGAGAAAGTGGAATTTGTCATTACTGATGCGATTTAGAATTTGTTAGAAGTAAATGGCGCATGAAGATCCACGCGTAAGGGAGTGAGGATTTATCTTGCTGAGCTAAGTTGTCCTTATCTAGACCTAGGAGCTATGACATGATGTAAGATGCGGCGTAAGCTATGGTTTTCTCTACTCTTCATCTCTGTCTATCTTTCGACAATGGCATTAGACATTCCACTTGGTGCATCCTTAAGCTTAACACCAATGCCCCCGACGATCTTTGACGTAAGAGGGAACATAATTCAAAAGTCAACCATTGGACATCCGGTGGTTATCTCAAAGAACTTTACCAACAACAGTGGAAATGAAATTGATTTTACGCTTCTTATTGAAGTAAGGGATGAGAGCGGTATAACCCAGTATCTGGCCTGGCAGACTGGTAGAGCTTCGCCCATGGCTACAAGAAATGCAGGCGTTTCCTGGACTCCTAATAGCGCCGGCGAGTACCAGATTCGGACATTTGCAATTTCAAACCTGACAAACCCACAGGTCTTGGATGTCGTGGAAACAGCTCAGTTTAGTGTATTTGAGCCGGAGCGAGAAAGGAAGGTTTACAGTTTGGAGTTAGACAGAAGAAAATATGATATTGAGTACTCCATGAATTCTGGATTCATAAAGGATGTAGTTGTTGACAACGATCTTGCTACAATAACTCTTCAGCTCGAGAGAATAACAAGTGATACCGATTTGACTATAGAACTGCAACGAGAACTATTATTGGCAGCATTTTCATGTGATCAGGGACTGGTTCTTCCTGAGGATCTTGATGCGATAGCATTTGTTGATTCCATCCAGGCAGAAATCTATGTAATTGACGCGGACGCTACGGCAGTAACTTGGAAGTTGGCACTAGACGCGAGTGCAAAAAGAGTCGAACTTGTTGGTGCGTGTTATTAGCAAGGTGCTAGTGTCTGTCCCGTTTAGCTGGGCGGGAGTAATTGGAATTGGGATAGTAGATACCGCGTAGCTATAGGAGCAGTAACTAAATGGTACATCTAGATCTATGCATGATGAGCTTGTGGCTATGCATCACCCTGAAGCTGCAAACGATTGGATGACACATAGGATTAGTGCCATGCTTGTTAGATTAGATGTGAGAGAAGACCTATGGATACCACTAGCTAACTGCCTTAAGGCATGCAGTCGCAAAATAGAATATCATGGTAGAGACCGAAGAGCAGGAACAAGAAACTGCACGGAAGGAAACGAAAAGAAAGGCAGATGCAACGGCCAGAAAACCTCGTGTGACTACAGCGGAATTTGGAGAGCCAGCTACCAAAGAGCAAGGAAAGCCGTTTGACGCTACAACAGCTCCTCGGCAAGAAGAGAGCCGAGTAAATGATGTCTCTCGTGACATACAAGACCAGGCGACTACCGCGCCAAGAAAACGACCAGAGAACAACACCTCAGGAACAGCATAAGAAGCATTGTGCCCATAATACGGCATGAGCGAACGAAAAGAAAAGTCTGTTGAACAAGTATCAGATGAAGACTACAAGATTGCCCCCACCAGCGCAGACGAGGAAATTGTAGAAAGAAAAGCTGCGGGAGCCGGGAAAAAAGAACTTGTAAGGGGTGAAACCAAGCCGTCCGAAGCCAGTGTACAAGAGGAGCTAAAAGAAGGAGTAGAATGAAACATGGATAGCAAAGGTCTATGAAGAGATCTCGATTTTGAGCAGTAGCCATCCACAGATAATGAAATAATCAGCGCACAAGATATACCAGAGCCCGCCTCAACTGTGTGATATTGATCTATCGCTGCGCGGGTGGCCATATCAGCTTTGCAAAAGAGCTGCAGTACTGTGGATCAAAGGACTGTGGCCAACGAATTGACGCAATAAATGACATGGACATTGAATGGTTTTACAAAATTAGCCCGACGGGATTGGCAATAAACGAAAAGGACCTGAACATGATATTAAGCGACAAGAACATGCCTGAAGATGTAAAGAAGTCCTTGATGGAAGTATTCCCCGGGCTGAAAAAGAAAAAGCGGTTCTGGTCCCGCTGATTTTGCAGAATACATATTGATGGCAGGCAGATTCATTGGCGGCGCTAGAATGAATTAAAGTAAAACCTAATCGGACGGCTCGCCCAGGTGGTGGTCCATCGCAGTCCCGCTCTTGCGCTCGCCTTCAATTGATGTCACGGTGCGCGTAGTCTTGAGCCCCGGTATCCTCCGGATTTCGTTGACCACCTGATCGATGCCGGTGCCCACAGGAACCTCTACCCGTGCAATGATGTCAAAGTCGCCGTATACTCCTTCTACAGAAATGACGCCAGGAACGTCTGCTATCTTGTCAATGATGTTACGCTCCACTCCCGGCTGCGTGGTAATCATCAGGTAGGCGCCCGGCATGCTCTTGCTAATGCACCGTGTCTATATGAAGAATTCTATGGGACTAGGTGACATAGGCCCGCTCTGCGTGCTGCGTAATGTCCAGGCCAATGTCCTCCTCTTCGTCTTTCACCTTGAGGCCCATCGTGGCGTTGATTATCTTCATGATTATCACCGTGCCGCCAAAGCCAAGCACCGCTGCTACTGCAACACCTACCGCCTGGATGGCAAACTGCATCGGGTTGCCGTACGCCGCGCCATCCGGCCCTGCCGGATTGATCGCAGTGCTTGCGATGAGGCCGATTGCCAGCGCCCCCACAATGCCGGTGACTCCGTGGACAGAGCTGACGTCCAGAGCGTCGTCTATCTTTAGGTGCTCCTTTAGCAGAAGGATAGCATAGTACGACGCAAATCCTAGAACGATCCCAAGGAAGAACGAATTCTGCGCGCTGATAAAGCCCGATGCCGGAGTCACGCCAGCGAGGCCTGCGATCGCGCCGTTGATTACCGCGGTGGTCGAGGGCTTGCCCGACCTCTTCCACGAAAGCCCTATCCACACCATTGCAGAAGTTGCCGACGCGATGTGCGTAACGAGCAAGGTGTTTGCCGCAAGGCTTCCGGATGCAAGCGCGCTCCCGGCGTTAAAGCCGAACCAGCCCACCCATAATAGAGTGGCTCCAATGACTGCAAGCGGAATGTTGTGGGGCACCATTATTTCAGGGCCAAAGCTCTTCCTGCGCCCAAGTACAAGTGCTGCGGCAAGCGACCCCAGGCCGGCGCTAGTGTGTATCACAATGCCGCCGGCAAAATCAAATACTCCCATCTCTGCAAGCCAGCCCCTTCCCCAGACCCAGTGGGCAAGCGGGTAGTAAACCACAAGGCTCCAGGCGATGATAAAGACAAAGAAAGAGCTCCACTTTAGCCGCTCGGCAAATGCCCCCGTGATAAGGAGCGGAGTAATGACCGCAAACATCATCTGGTATGAGGCAAAAGTTACGCCGGGGATTGTTGGCGCATAGTCGACGGACTCGTTTATTGGTACGTTGTTAAAGAAAACCCAGTCGAGGCCGCCAATGATGCCGCCCTGCGACGGGGCAAATACCAGAGTGAAGCCGATGATAAACCAGAGAATTGAAAGAATGGCAAGCCCAGAAAAAGTCTGCATGATTATGGAAAGGGAATTGTTCGCCCGGATAAGACCTGCTTCAAAAAACCCAAGAGCCGGAGTCATCATCATGACAAGACCCGTGGAGATTAGCATCCAGGTGGTATCC
>JAKEIF010000277.1 GCA_022545875.1 Nitrososphaera sp. | reverse complement strand
TATCATGACTAGGTAGAAGAATATCGGGTCAATGACGAGCCTCTCCAGCAGCGCCTTGTCTCTATCCGGATCGATGTAAAAGCCCCAGTAAGTGGTTACAATGATCTGCGCCAAACTTGTGATGCCAAGCGCAGTAATTATGGGCCTATCCTTCCAAGAGAATTTCTTGTACCTATCTACAAAGGGGACAATCAGGAGTGCAAATATGAAGAGCCCCGGCCAGGCCACCCCGGTAACGAACTTGTCGTACATCGTGCGGAGAAAGGCGTAGAGGCCCGTCAGGTACCATTCGGGTACAGTGATCCCCGGCGGAACCTCCGGTTCAAACGGCAGCCCCATGCCTACCGGGAAGACTCCTCCAGTGAGCATTATTGCTCCAGTTATTGCCATTACCATCGGGACGTCGAATACCAAGAACCGGGGGAAGTGAACAACCATCAGCCCGAGCAGCGCGATTGGCAGCATGAATACGTGGAACGTATAGAAACGCAGCACAAAGTCGTGAAAACCGGCACCAAAGAATGCCTCCCTCATTTGAGGGCCTAAAATCGGAATAGAATTCGTTAATGACGCCGCAATCGAAATCGCGAGTTCTGCTCGCTCGCTAAAGATGATGTCGTATCCCGTGAACGCTTCGAGGATCGTAAGCACTCCCAGTATGATGCCTGTGACCCAGAGGATTTCGTTTCTTATCTTGTAGCGGCCGCTAAAGTACTGGTAGTACATGTGCAGCAAAGCCATCATGACCATCGCATTGGAGGCGTGATAGTGGATGTTGCGGATGTGAAATCCGTAGGGGATCGTGTTGTTGATGTTATTCACGCTGTCCCACGCCCTGTCAAGTATCGGCTCATACCAGAGCATGAGGAGAGCGCCTGTTATTCCAAGAATGATAAAGATTACAAAAGTAAGCATGCCTAGGAAACCTAGCGGGCTGACAAACCTTCCTGGGAATGTAAACTTCATTCCCATGAAGATGGTTCGCTCTACTCCGGCGTACACCCACCGGAGGAACCTTACAAAACTATTTTCATACGTTAAGGTAGCGCCCAAATCCCACTATCCCATTCCCGTTCGGACTCCATACTGGAGGCAAAATCGAAAGATCGCCATTAGCTTCAACTTCCAAATCTAGCTTTGGAAGGACATTTGAAGGAGGACCCTGAAGAGCTGCGGGCCCTGCGAATGCCTTTCCTGTCAGCGGATCATACATGCTGCCATGGCAAGGGCATTCGCCTCTCTTCCTGCCCTCTTGGGGGAAGTACTGCCACAGGCACCACAGGTGCAGACACACCATGCTGTAAACTCGGAAAGCGGAAGCATCATTTGCTTCGCCACCCAGCTCGGCTGGGAGTCTAATGATTTGCCAGGTGCGAAACGCTTCCTTGTTCAAGGTCTCATCTTCGCTCCGTGGATAAATGATGACGTCAGAATGGTTGACTTCGAATCTGTTAACGTTGACGACTTTGCCATCAACGAATTGCGCTTTTGCCTTTTCCGATATACTTCCCGCTGGGTTAGGCAGAAACTTGCCCCAGTCTACAAAAGGGGTAAAAGTCATTACAGTACCGGCAGCAGCCATCAGCTTGAGAAAGTCGCGCCGATTAACTTTTCCTCCCGGTGGAGGGCTGGCCATAACGAAAGAAAATGGTTCTGCATAACTTAATAAATCTTTGGAAACGGGAGAAAACCGAGAAAAATTAACTCGCTAACGAGTATCTGTAATCCCATACGTAAAGAATGCCTTGCTAACTAGTGCTTTGCCGCCTGTTCAAACCAAGGCGTCCCGTCCAGTTTGGCATATTTCGCGTAGGCGCCGGCTTTGTCAGCGCCGTCCAACTTTGCATTTTGCAGATTCGCTTCGACCATCACCGTCTTTGACAGCTTGCTCTGCGAAAAATCTGCCCCCTGCAGGTTGGCCCACATCAGATTGGCGCCAGCCAAGTCCGCCTGATTAAGGCGCGCATTCTTCATTTCAGTGTACATGAGCAATGCGTCTCTCAGGTCAGCATTTTCAAAGTTTGACCCGTTCAGGCTCGCCTGAACAAGATTTGTCCCCTTCAAAAGGCAGCGAGAAAAATTCGCGCCGTCTGCTATGATGCCGTTAAGGTATGCGCCTGATAGATCCTTCCCAGAGAAATCTCTGCCGGAATAGTCGGGTCTGGTCGTTAGGTTCTTCATTCTCCACGTGTTAAACTCCGAGACCTTGCCATCAGCCAGGAATTTGTATGCCTCTTCGGTACCAGACAACTTGGTCTGGTTGCCTCCACTCTAATATAATCGTCAGCTGGGAGGCAGCCAGGGATTTATCCCCTTCTGGAAGCGGAGCGCATCGACTAGCCCCTCTGCGTATCCTATGCTGAGAACTGCCAGCTCTGGCTTGCCCTGGTTGAGAAACCTTTCAGCATCGGAAATATAATTATCCGCGTTGTCAAGCACTTCAAACACCCCCTTGTTGCCCGAGATATCTTTGTCAGTTCGAAGAAATTCCCGCATTTGACGGACAGCAAGTTTCGCCTTGGGAGCGTAGCGCCCAATCATTTGCGCCGAAATTCGCGAAATCTGTTTTGAATTATCAAAAGGCGGATCAAGGCTATGAGTCAACGAGCTGACTGCATCAGACTCGGTAAAATGCAGGCTGCCAGTCACTATTATCGAATGGGGACCGTCGCCAAAATCAAGGTCTTTGAGCGATCTTATTTTCCCCGAGATTATCTTCTGGTTGTCTTTTCCTATCCGCGACGCAACAACTGCGAAGGTCTCAGGAGATAACACCTGGTGCTTCTCATTTGCTTCGACATCGAGGAGCATTTCAAGAACCGTCCCGGGACCCAGAAAGAACGGGGAGCCCGCACCATCGTATCTGTATTCTGTCAAGACCATGGTGTGAGCGCCTGCGAGCAGATTTTCAAATATGGTATTATACACGCTGATAGCTGATTGCGGTTCTGACATCATGGTGACCATCCTTCCAAACTTGTAAACATGCAGTCCAACCTCTCCGATGGTCGAATAGACACCTGAGGCAGAATGAAGCACTGATGTCCCGATAGAACGCCTTGCCGCCCTTGCGCGCAATTCGTTGTGGGTTGTCGCAACTAGAGGGTCGCCATAAGTGACAAGGGCAACAGTTCCGGATTTAGCTGCTTCGAGTATTTCTCGACCATCCTCAACGAACCACCTTTCAACGGGGCTGGGCTGCAATCCCGTTATCGCACCTAATCCCTCAATGTCAGCGGCGTGGAATGCGCTTGTAAACCGCTCGACGTAAACGATACCGCATTTCTTTAGAATGTCCAGAGCTTCAAGGCTAATTCCGCGGTACCCGCCTATCCCAATGCCAACGAACCATAGCATATTCAGGAGCGGCCAATCCGCCAATATATCCTCTACATCTTTGTCTTTTTCAAGTGATGAAGCCGGGACATGTGGAAAAGCGCCCGCTCATAGACTTCGATGCTTGAAACGAATTCCTCAATGCTTACGCGTTCGTCAGCCGTATGCGAGGCATGAGGGTCGCCAGGGCCGTAAGTAATTACGGGGATTTTGAAGTTGTGCCCCAGCACATTCATGTCTCCAGTGCCGGTTTTGCGCAAAAGCATCGGTCTCTTTTTCCGAACGTCCAGTACGGCCAGCAAAAGCGCTCTGACAAGTGGCGATGAATGATCCGCCTCAAAAGGTTCCGTCTTGTCTTCTATCCTGTACGTCGCCTTGACGCCTTTTTCTGCCGCAACCTTTGAAACCACGGTATCGACTGTTCGCAAAACACTATCACAGGTTGTGACGGTAGGGACCCTGATGTCTATGGTTATCTTGCACTTTTGCGGTGTGACGTTGTGGCTCGATCCCCCGGTGATCTCTGTCAAGCTACAGCTAATCGACTTGGCCTTGTTTTCTGCAGTCCCCACCCTTTCAATTTCTGCCTTGACTGCTGCCCAAAAGTCGTGCATTTCTTCAATTGAATTCTTGGCAAGCCATGGAGCACTTGCGTGTGCGCTGTTGCCTACGTCAACGGTTAGCCTGATTGCGAGCCTGCCCTTGTACGCCACAGTGATGTTTTCCACACCCGAGGGCTCGCCAAAGATTGCATAGTCGACGCCGAGCTTGCTCTTTACTAGCTGCTTGACTCCTGTAGCGTTGCCTTCCTCGTCAACGACTCCCGCGAAAATCACTGTGCCACTCTGCTTTGGAAACTCTGATGCGGCTAGAAGCATTGCGATAAGTGGCGCCTTTGCATCAGAAGCACCCCGGCCGTATATGTGGCCATCCTCTATCCTGACAGGCACCTGGCCGGGAACCGTATCCATGTGGCCACAGAGCAGTATCCGCGGTTCGCCTGTCCCTTTTGAGGCTATGATGTTGCCAACGCTATCGATGTGGATCTGTTCGAATCCAAGCTCGTTGACACACTTGTCCTTTATCAGGTTCGCAAGCGATGCCTCGGACCTTGAAGGCGTATAGATCTCGAGCGCTCTTTTCAAAAGCTCTACAGCATAGCTTGGCGATACCATTTCTATCCCCGTTTCTGCGCCAAAGAGTATTCGATCATTAGGTCTGGGATGTCGACTCCAGTAACCCTGACCGTGTTTTTGAATTCGGTCGTATTGTTTACCTCATGGACCATCAGGCCCTTGTCCTTGCTCTCCATGAGGTCCACTCCAACTATCTGGCCGCCCAGTGCCCGGGTTGCCTTGAGGCAGATATCTTCGAGTTCCTTCGTAACGGGGCAGGTTTCTGCGTGTCCGCCAAGTGCCATGTTTGTCTTCCATTCGCCCTGTCCCGAGTACCTGTAAATTGCTGCAACGACTCTGTCCCCAACTACTATGGCCCGTATGTCCCGCGGTGGCCGCTCGACAAATTCCTCAAAGTAGTAGATGTGGTAAATCGGAAACATGTGCTCCCTATCCTCCAGTACTGCGCTTGCACTTTCTTTGTCGCGCAGCAGGGCGATTAGCCTGCCCCAGCTTCCAACTGTTGGCTTTATTACTGCAGGATAGCCCATCTCGTCAAGGGCAGCCATGGCTGCTGCTTCGGAAAAGGCAGAAAAAGCCTTCGGGGTCCTGACGCCTGCCTTTTCTAGCAGCATGTGAGAATACAACTTGTTGCCGCACATTATGGCTGCCTGAAGCGGGTTTATCATTCGCGCGCCGAGGCCTTCCAGAGCGGCCGTAGAATGGACATTTTTGAAATAACTGACGCACCTCTGAAGAATAACTCTGTCCTTGTAGATTGAATTTCCATCGTTTAGGTCCAGTGCAAGGTTCTTGCAGTCTAGGTTTTCTACCTCTATTCCTTTCTTCCTTGCTGCTTCATACAGCGCTTTCTCCTCCCACCGGATGTTGTCGTATAGTATGGTTAGAGAATTCTGGGGACGCGATTGTAGCGCTTCCCCGCTCACTGACCCCAGTCCTCGCCGACGACCTGAGCAGGCTTTATGTCAAAGCCGCTCGAAGACTTTACCAACTCGTAACTTGCACCGCAGTCAGGGCATGTCACGATCTCGCCTTCAATCGAGTCGGGGGGAATCTTTATCTCTGCGTCGCATTCTGGACACTTGACCATTCTCTTTCTTACTCCTTTGTCGCACTAACTTTGACAGGCGCGTCATTAAGTATCTTTCTCTCTAGCCTGTCGTCTAGGTAAAGTTCGAGTATGTCGCCCATCCGAAGCTCCTTAAGCCCCTTGGCTAGGGTTTCTGCTTCATTCTTGCTCGTTTCAAGCCCGAGCAGCTTAAGCAGGTAGGCCGCGCCGTTTTTGCCTGCAAGCTCGCCAAAGACGATCTTGCGCCTGTTGCCTACCAGTTTTGGCTCAATGATTTCGTAGGCCGCCGGATTTCGGAGGATTGCCGCAAGATGCGTTCCGGCCTTGTGCTTGTATGCACTATCTCCGACAACTGGTTTTGATTCTGGGATTGGCAGGCTGGTATATTCTGAAATTGTCTTTGACAGATCCCTTAACATGTGGAGCCGCAAGTCGTTGTTTGACTTGTAGACAAGCGTCAGAGCAACTGCGGCCTCTGACAAGCTCGGTATCCCCGTACGTTCACCAAAGCCATCTATTGTCGTGTGAATCTGATCTGCTCCGGCCTCACATCCGGACAAGGCGTTTGCAAGTGCAAGTCCAATGTCGTTATGGCAGTGGACGTCAAGTGATGTCTTTGTCTTGTCAATGGTGTCGTAAACCATCCTGACCAAATTGTACATCCCCCTCGGGCGCATGATGCCGACCGTGTCCGGGATGCTTATCCTCTCTATACCACGCCTATTCATTTCCTTGCACATTTCAATTAGAAATGCCGGCTCTGTCCTACTGGCGTCTTCCATTGTAAACCTTGATTTTAGGCCATGAGACTTAATGTAATCCGCGACTTCAAGGGCTCTAACTTTTGCCTCTTCTCGTGTTATCTTGAGCTTTGCCGATAGGTGTATGTCGGAAATACCCATGTAGGTGGCGACCCATGTCGCGCCGCAATCGATCGCAATGTCCACATCGGACTTGATGGCGCGGGTGTGGGCAACGATGTCCGCCCGCAGTCCTTGTTTGATTATCGTCTTTGTCGCCTCGGCATGGTCGTGCGAAACGACGGGGCTTATCTCGATCTGGTCAACGCCAAATGAGTCTAGCATCCATGCAATCTGGATCCTCTGCTTTATCGTAAAAGATACGCCGGGATGCTGTTCTCCTTCCCTGAGCGTGCTGTCGAGAATCCTTATCCTTCGCTTTTGCTGCCCTGTTTCGCCCACCCAATTGTAGTGGTGCGCATAATAGTTAGGGTCGTCTGATTTTAGCGACATTTCAATCGTGTTTTAACTGCTTTCGGACAAGATATAAACTTTATCGCAACTAATTCAGCGAAAAACAGAGTCATGTGAAGCGGCAAACACTACGATTTTTCTTGCCCAGCTCGGATTTCGGCAAATTTTTTTCTGCAAGGGCGAAAATAGTCAGGATCCCTGGTATCGTGACACTTCGCTCCT
>JAKEIF010000276.1 GCA_022545875.1 Nitrososphaera sp. | reverse complement strand
GTTCAGTGACAAAGCCCTTTGGGACTAGATAGTCAAGCGCGCCATCAACCGTCCCCTGCCAGCCACATATGTAGAAGGAGGTATTTTCAGGGGTGATCTTTTCGCCAACCAACTCTTCAAGCGGAGACTGGTCCCTGCCCGCTTTCGGTCTGAGGAATGATTCGACTCTTCCCTTCTGGCCGGACCAGGTTCGGTTAAACCATTCCTGTGGCCTGCTAATGCTGGCACGATATCTAAAGTTCCACTTGTCTTTTCCCTTGTCCAGGCTTTCCTCTTCAAGAGCAGTGAGCATATCTTTGTAGCTGAGCTCGTCCACATAGCTCGCACCATGCAGCACCACGATCTCTCTCTTGCTTCCAGTATTTTTTAGGTGGAGCGAATACGAAATGAACGGGGCAAGCCCTGTTCCGCCACCGATAAGTACCATCCTCCGGTTGTCAGGGCTTCCATCGTGCATCTTTTCATTAATCGTGAATATACCAGTCGGCTTGACCCAAGCAATTTCGTCACCCTCCTTCTTGTTAAAAAGTTCTGTTGTGAGTCGTCCGGGAACTGGCTTGCGGACCCAGCGAACGATAAGCTCAAATCGCTTCTTTTGTTCTGGGGGAGAAGCTATCGAATAAGCCCTGCGAATTACTTTACCCTCGCTAGGGACCTGCAGTCCAAGGGTAACAAATTGGCCGGCCTTAAAGTCAGGCACGGGGCCATTATCTGGAGTAATGTGATAAATCGCAAGATCTTCTTTCAGGACTTGAACATAGGTAACCTTGCCTTTGTTGTCTACGACCATGTATGCGAGAGAAATCGCCCTCTGTTAGATAAATACATTGTTATGGCGCTCTATTGAGTCGTATCAATTCAGGGCCGTCCTCAAGTCATCAAATTGCTCGAGTTTCGCGCCCGTGTCGGAAACACCCGGGTCGATCGCTGGTCGGTATCACCAAGGATTTGTCACTGTGATCCAGGGAGATAGGATTTAATTGAATTCTGACTAAATCCGATTATGCCAGATTGGCTCAAGGGAAAGAGCGCTCCCAATGGCGAAATAGACCAACTGACCAATACGATAAACGATCAGGGTGCCGAACAGCGAAAGGTGATGGACAAGTTCAACAGGGCAATGAACGATTTTGCGACTGACAGATCGCTCGAGACATGCCTGGATGCTCTCAACTTGGCGATGCAGTTGGCTAACATCCGGGCCAAGCTCGCCGAATCATACGAGTTCTATGCAAGGCTGCTTGAAAAAGAAATCACAAGACTGAACCGAGCAAAAACCTAGTCAGTGACTGCGATTGGCTTGGTAAGCTTTCCATAGTCATCAAATATCGCGTAACCAGAACGGCCGTTCAAGAACAGCAAGAACATGCCCTCGTCCATCAGGTTCTCGACGGCTACGCCTAGCTCTTCGATCTTTGTTATCGGAAAGTACGAGAGGGAATCCGTCACGAGCATAAGGTTTGTCGAGTCGTAGTTATCCAAGATGTCAAATAGGATCGATTCTAGCGAACCAAAAAGTGCAATTTCATATCGGTCCAGTTTTGGAGCGAAGTAAGTCGCGATGGATTCCTTTTCATCGCCCTCGCCCTTGGAGCCCACGATTAGGGAATTGAAGACCTGCCCTCCCTCGTCAAACATCACGTCGCGTTTCAGCGAATCATAGCCGTTTGACCCAAAGAATTCAGCGCACTCATCTATTAGCTTGCCTTCGCTCAGCCAACTTGACCTTCCTTCGTTGAGTCTGGAAAAGTATGTCCGGGGGGACAGCATTCGCCTGCTGCTCAAGTGCATATGAGGGACAATTGGCTTGGTATAAGTTTGTTTACTGGAAGACGATGCGATTCTTGATCATTCCAAGTTTCTCGATGCTTATTTCGACGATATCGCCGTCCTTTAGGTAGCGGGGCTCTTTCATTGACATTGCCACTCCAGCTGGCGTTCCCGTAGATATGATATCTCCCGGCTCTAGCGTCATCGTCACCGAAAGCGCCGAAATAATCCGACGGATAGGTATGACCATATTTGAGCTCGAAGAATCTTGGCGTACCTCTCCATTAACCTTGGTTATGATCCTTAGCTGCTGAGGGTCTGCAACTTCATCCCCTGTTGTTATCCAGGGTCCGCAAGGCGCAAACGTGTCGATCCCCTTTCCACGTGTAAACTGTTTATCCTTGAACTGTATGTCGCGCGCCGATACGTCATGGAACACCATATAGCCAAAAACAGAGTCAAGCGCCTTCTCTTCGGAAACCTTTTTGGTACGTCTCCCAATTACTACGGCAAGCTCTGCCTCATAGTCAAGGCGCGTGACAAAGGAAGGGCAGATTACGTCTTTGAATGGCTCATTTAGCGCTGTGCGCGGCTTGAGAAATATTACTGGCTCGTCTGAGGGCGTCAGACCCGCGTCGCGTGCGTGATCATAATAGTTGAAGGCAAGGCAAACTATTTTCGGAGGATTCGGAATCGGTGCGAGCAGCTCGATTTCGCTTATCTTGTGCAGATATTTCAATTTGTCCTGCTGCTGTTTGACTTCTTCAAGCCATCCGCCAAACATAAAGTCCTTGATATTCGGAGGGACAGGGATTCCTGTTTGCTGCTGGATCTCTGCCTTTGTGACAATGGACTTGCCATCGCCTGAAATGATCCCGTATGTTTCCTTTACCTTGCTGTCCCTTATCCTTGCTATTCTCACTTGCTTGTCACCTGTGCGTCATTATCGCAGCGTTTGCACCATCTATCCTACAGAACCCAAACCGTACGAATTGAACCGAGGTATCGGGTTTTAACTTGGAAGCAAACGTCTCTGCAAATCCGTTAGCTATCTCGAGGCTGTTCGTGTTGTATTCCTCCCCTATGTAAAGTTCCTTGGGAATCAGGATCCGGTACTCAACTATATCATTCTTTGCAACCCACTGAATCTTTTTCATCGACTGCTTGATTTCGTCACCTGCCAAGACAGCTGATATCGCATCCTTGTTTGTCCCGACTATGCGAATGTTGCAATACTCGATTAGCCGTACCTCGTCTCCGACCCTTAGTGAGGCGGCGTCATCCCCAGCGATAAAGATCTCGTCTCCGACAGAAACTTGCCTCGTTCCCAATGCCGCGTCAGTCGGATGATTTTTCAAAACAAGGCTTGCTTCCTTGGCGCCATCGATCCTGATTGAGACGGGATTTCGGACGAAGAATAGCCGCGGCGAAATCGGGTCGATAATCTTGCGATTGAATGCCTCAAGGGCCTCAAACGGAGGTTTGGTTTCCGCAAGCGTTATTCCAAGCGACAGTACAAACTTGCGAATCGCCGCTGGGACAAAGCCCCTTCTCTTGAAGGACTTTAGCGTCGGCAGCCTAGGATCATCCCAGCTTTCTATAGTGCCGCTGTCGATCAACGGACGGATCTTTCTTTTTGAAACCGGGACGCCTTCGAATTCTAATCTTGAGAACTCTATCATCTCTGGCCTGCGAAGTCCCAGCCTGTGGAGTATTTCAAAGTACAGCTCATTGCGAAGCTCGTACTCTTTTGTCCTCATGGCATGCGTCACACCATCCAAACTATCTTCCACAGGTGCGGCAAAGTCGTACGTCGGCCATACACGGACTTTCTTGCCAAGTTTTGGATGTTCGCCTTCTATTATTCTAAACAGCGCCGGATCGCGCATCGCAGTGTTCTGGTCCGCCATATCGCCTTTGAACCGGATTATGGCCTGGTTCTGCTGGTAGGACCCGTCAAAGAATTTCTTGATTCTATCCATCGCTGTCGCATGATCCGCCCGGCATTCACAGGGCAATCCTTTGGCACGGAGATCGCGCATCCTTTCCTGGCTGCAGGTGCAGACATAGGCACCGTCGGCCTCTACCAATTTCTTGCCATAGGAATGCAATTGCTCAATATCGTCTGAGGTATTCTTGATAATATCCGGTTTGACGCCAAGCCAGTCAAGACCTTCTTGGATAGCCTCATAATATTCCAATTCTTCCTTGGCAGGGTTCGTATCGTCAAACCTCAGGATCAGCTTGCCGCCGTACATGCGGGCATATTCTTCGTCAATAATGACTGCCTTGGCATGTCCGATATGCGGGTACCCGTTCGGCTCAGGCGGAAATCTTGTGATGACTTTGCCCTGCACTGCATCTTTAAGCGGAGGAAGCGCAGGCTCTGACGCCGCTGGCTGTTTTTTTGCGACTTCCCCGGGACTCAGTTCTGCAAGCAGTGACCTTTGTGCGTCTGGAGAAAGCGAATTGACATACGCCACGATAGAGCGGATGTCAGGCATGACCTCTTTGACTGTCTTTCGCAGATCTGGCCTAGAACCCAATAGCTTTGACATGACAGCATCGATCTGGGCCTTACCGCCGTGTTCGACTGAATTCTTCAGGGCGATTATCTTTACGATTTTCTGTGTTTCTTCATCAACCAGCACGGAGACCTACAAACTCCTGCCTACCACAAAATCCGCCGAAAACTGCAGCGAACGCTTGGCATACGAATCGCCATAGGTTTCAATTGCATCCAATGCCTCTAGCATGTACTTTTTGGCGGCGTTTCTCACACCCTGCTCTATGCCAATGTCGGTGATAATCCTGACGGATTCCTTCAAGTCGACTGGCGACACAGAGTCTCGGGCACCGAAAACCTTGAGGAGCTTGTCTCTGTCCTTGTCTGTGGCGTCGTTAAGCGCTTTCAAAATAGGATATGTCTTTTTGCCCTCCCGCAGATCGTTTCCTGCCGCCTTGCCCGTGAGCTTTGGATCGCCTACAACACCAATCAAGTCATCTACCAGCTGAAACGCGATTCCGATGCTCCGGCCAAACCGGGAAAGGTTCTTGATGTCCACGTCGGTAGAGTTGGGAGCGGACAGCGCGCCCAGCGCGCATGAAACCTCAAACAACGCAGCGGTTTTTTTTCCGACCATGTTGATGTAATCTGATTCGCTCGGCAGCCTAGTGCTAGAGGCCACGCCGATATCAATCGCTTGGCCTTCGCAAATTTCAGTGCACGCAACTGAAAGTTTGCCAACCATGGCGCTTATCGCCTTGTCAGATATTCCTGCCTTTCTGCAGTTAAATGTCAATAGTTCAAAGGATTTAGAAAACAATATGTCTCCGGCTAGAATCGCCAGCGGAACCCCATAGGAGCGATGGACAGTCGCAGTGCTATGCCGCATCTCGTCGTTGTCCATGATGTCATCATGAACTAGCGTGAAATTGTGGACAAGTTCTACCGCACCTGCCGCGGGCAGGGCCCGTTTGACCGTCCCTCCCAGCATTTCGCAGCTCTTGATGACCATGAATGGCCGCAGGCGCTTGCCCCCGGAACGAATTAAATGTGAAGATGCTTGATAAAGCTCCTTAGGCTTGCCGTCGAGACAGGAAAGGAGAAACTTGTTAACCGTTGAGGCGTGAGAATCTAGTTCTCCTTTGATGCTGCTCGCCTTCATTTATGGCTACTAACCTCTTGTGCTAACGGTCCTGTCAATATATATCTTGAGCTAGAAAGCGACGAAATGTTCCCAGCGCCTACCAGAAACATTGTGCTCTTGAGTTCTGACAAAAGCGTGTCTGCAAAAGTAAATGCGCTTTCACGCGATTCCGCTGCTGCGCGCAGGAATGGAAATGCCATGGCAGCCATGCTTGCGCCTAGCACAATACACTTGGCCGCTTCGAGGCCGTTACGCAGGCCGCCCGAAGCAACAAGGGGAAGCCTAACTGCCTTTCGGACTTCCAGAAGGCTAGACGCGGTAGGAATGCCCCAGTCCCAGAACATTTCTCCCAAACGCGATTTTATGCGATCTTTGGAAACGTCTGCCCTTAGCTTTTCGACCGCGGCCCAGCTAGTGCCTCCAGAGCCCGCGACATTTATCGCAGAAACTCCTGCGATTTCTAATTTTACAGCGACTTCCCGGGATATCCCTGCCCCTACTTCTTTCACGATTACCGGAACGTCAATCGTCTTTGCAAGATCGGAAATCCGTTCCAGCACTCCCTTGTAGCGAGGCTCCCCCTCGGGCTGAATGAGTTCCTGTAGAGGATTCAGGTGGATAACGAGCGCGTTGGCCCGAATCATTTTCACAATGGTCCGGGCTTCGTCAGTGCTCAGGCCTTTCGCCAACTGAGCGCCGCCAATGTTTGCTATCAAAAACGCGTTTGGGGCGTTCTTTCGTGCTATGGAATAAGTTGCTGCGAGCTCCTCGCTTTTCAGGCCCGCGCGCTGCGAGCCGAGCCCCATTCCAAAACCGTACTTTTCAGCAACCTCGCCCAACCTTCCGTTGATTGCGATGGCCTCGTCGGTTCCCCCAGTCATGGAATCTATGATTATTGGCGCAGCGAACTTGTGACCGAGAAATTCTGTGGATGTGTTGATTTCCTCGTAATCGATCTCTGGGAGGGCGTTATGAATAAGCCTGACATGCTCAAGGAATGTCGAAGTGGTCCTTGCTTGGACGTTATTTCGAAGTGGAATTTCTATGCCATCCTTCTTGCGCTGCTTGATTATCGCAATGTCTGACGACACTTCGGATGAATCCGGCACTAGGGTCTTCTCCTCTTCATAACCATGGAACCAACTGTAGGTCTGCCCGTTGCCGCTGCCACAATGCGTTCAGGGTGCAGTCCGTTAACCACCATAACGTCCATGCCGAGGGATGCAATCTTAAATGCTTCTGTGATCTTTCGCTTCATTCCCCCGGTAACGTCGGCAACAGAATTCATTGAAACCTTGACAGACCTGCTACCAGCCACACCCAATCGAGGTATCAGGCTTTTGCTCTCAAGGTCGCTGTATATTCCGTCGACATTTGTGGCAAAAATGACCCTTGACGGTCGCAGGACTTTTGCGAGTATGGTCATAAGCGAGTCTCCGGAGAGTATGGAATACTTTGCCCTGTCTACATATACGACGTCGCCAAATGTCACGGGTGTGACCCTTGATCCCGCCATGGAAAGCAGTTGCCTTATCTTTGCGGTTATGGGGCGCTGTCCCGAAGTAAACACCGAGGGCTGCAGACCATAGGGATTCAGGCCACTCCTCATCATGGAATTAACTATAACCTGATTTAGCGCAATCATGGATTCATGCACGATCGAGACTCCGTGCGCATCATATCTTGAAGCCTTGGTATGCATGTCGTACTGGACCGACCAATAGTGCCCAAATGAACCGCCCCCATGGACTATAATCACTGGGGCATCAAGCATTTTCAACGATTTAGATATCCTGTCGATTGCTTCGGTATTTGCCGTAAGTGGCTTGTCCTTGAAGGTTACAACCGATCCGCCGAGCTTGACAAGAACCAGATTCTGCATCCGCAAGGAGGCATGCTATCTGGAGTCGATTTAAACTTTAGTTCGTAGCTCCTGTGTCTGATCTGCAATTTATTTATCCTTTGTAGAGCAATCGTTTGCATGTCATCTCACCGCCGTGCAAGTGGCTTTGAATCTGCAGACACCGGACCGCTATTTTGTGACCTCTGCAAGACCAGGCTTGATAGCCGAGAGGAATTCAAGGAGCATATGCGGACAAAGCACAACATACCCACCTAGAAAAATCACAGATTAGTTGAGGTACTGTAAGACCGCGCTGCCAATTAACTGGAGGATATCCGGCAGATTCGCAATGGGCAAGAATTCTGCTCTAATCTGCCATTTTCCTGCATTCGCTAGCGCAGTGTCGGCACGCCAGTGCGCATTTCCTGCAATGATCTACGTTGTGTCTTTCGCATTCCTGCGCGCATGAATCGCAAATGTCAGCGCACAACTCGCAGAGTTGTTTTGCAAATCGGCTATCCATCGCCATTAGTGACGCCGACGTCCAACAAACTGCGGCGCACTCTCGGTTGATCTGAGCGCAAGTGGCCATCATTTTTACGTCTTGTTCTCTGAGGTCGGAAGTTGCGCAGAACTCGCATGATTCGGCGCAATGCATGCAAGCCTCTATGCAACTCTGCCATTTAGAATTCTGAAGCGTTGCGGAACTCGCCACGCATTGTCAGAGCAGCCAAACTATTTACAAAGAATGTAAGATTTTTCAAGGATAGGTGTATTGTTTGGAAATGCAGCTCTTCATCGAACAAACCGCAATATCAGGATGTTTGACCAAAAAAAGATTTGGACGGGGGCTTTTACTGGAACCCCTCGGTCACGACTGCGTGAAGCGTCTCTAGCCTATTTGCTGCAGAATATCTCTGGTCCCCTTGGAATTGTATTTCCACATTTGTTGGCGTAAGCTCTTCGCCGCCTCTAACAGTTACCTGGACATCTTCGTCGTTGGAGTACATGTCACCGTTGAGCAGCAGGTCTGCGGTTCCAGTCACTATGTAGCTATTGGGGCCGGTAGGCGCCGCCGCTCGTGGCTTGAAGTCAACTATCTGGAAGGTGTCGTGATCTCGGCTGCGCTGTGACTCAAGGTTGACATTTTCATTAGAGTCCTCCCTCGCCGACATCAGATATGCCGTCAGGCTTGCTGCGGCAGGGTCTTCTGACTCTACGCGCAACGCCATGCTTCCAGAAATCTCAAATGGACCTTCTGGCCGCGTCTGGTTTGACGTTATGGTGAACACATGTCCCTTTATGTCAAGCGGTGCCTGTATTTCGAAAACGTCCTCTACCACGGTTGTTACCCGATCGAATGTCGCAGTGACTACGATTTCATGGCTTTCTCCATCGTTTGGAATCGTCGCCAATCCCGCACCTCCGTACGGAGTCTGCACCCAGCTGCCAGGGGTAGCACTCACGAAGGTCATCTGACCGAAATTCGCAAAGAATATTGGATATGCTCCTGCAGAGAGATCTTGTATTCTCAGCTCGGTAAAGCCCTGCTCAATCCTGTCGCCAGCTTGTGCATCATAGACTGATACGAACATACCTTCCAATGCATTTCCGTCAGTGTCTTGCGCCCTAAGGACAAGCGTGCTCGTTGCAGGATCTTGAACTGGAGCGGGTGACGGCTTCTCGTCATATGTTGCAGTTACCGTCGCATTTCTTCCTTCTCTGACAGTGAGAAGACCAGAGCCT
>JAKEIF010000275.1 GCA_022545875.1 Nitrososphaera sp. | reverse complement strand
TTGGGCGCCGTCTACTAGCACAGGGATCCCTTTTTCATGGGACATCCTGATGATTTCATTTACCGGGACTATAGTTCCAAGCACGTTTGACATGTGTGAAACAGAAACTAGCTTTACTTTGCCGCTAGCGAGGTACTTTGCATATTCCTCCATCTTCAAGTGGCCATCATCGTCAACGCCAATGTAGTCAAGATGGGCACCTTTCTCGCTAGCCAGGATCTGCCATGGAACGATGTTGCTATGGTGTTCGATTTCAGATATGACGATTCTGTCGTCCTTCTGAATGTTTGATCTTCCCCAAGAGTATGCCACCAGGTTAATTGCCTCTGTAGCATTGCGTGTAAAGATAATCTCTTCATTTGATCTTGCATTGACAAACTTGGTCAGCGTTTCCCTTGTCTTCTCAAATGCAAGCGTAGCTTCTTCCGCAAGTTGGTGTACCGCCCTATGAATGTTGGAGTTATAATTCATGTAATAATCATGGATGGCATCGATCACGGCAAGTGGCTTTTGAGTAGTTGCCGCGTTGTCCAGATATACAAGTGGCTTTCCTCCGCTCACTTTACGCTTGAGGATAGGAAAATCTTGCCGTATCCTTTCCATATCAATAGAGCCGGTTTTTTGCATCATCTTTTAACCCAACTTTATATAAATAGCGTTTTCCTGTATTTTAACCTTGTAAATTTTCAAAGGGTCCTCGGCCGGAAGGTTTTGCGGAATCCCGCTATCCAGCTTGAACGCAGACAGATGAAGCGGGCAAGTTACTGTATTTTCGTCTTCGTTCAGAATCCCAGTCGACAGGTCAGCATAAGCGTGTGTGCATATCCTGTCGGTCGCATAGACCCGGCCGCCTGATCTTGTGACCAGAATTTTACTTTCCCCGTGATCAAAGTCTAGCATGTCGCCATCCTTCAGTGCCTTTTCTTCGCAGACCTTTACCCAATCTTCCATAATAGCTACCTGTATTTGTAGTGCTTTTCAAAGATGTCCTGAGTCTCTTTGTATCTGGATTTCTCTACTTCCAGAATCTGCTCCATCGCTTCATCGGCCTTTAGCATCAGCGGCTTGCCCAGCCACTTGTTCTCTATCAAATAGTTAACCCATGCTCGGATTGTGGGACCCATCTTTCTTGAAAGAGGTTCAAGAAATCCTGAAACGATTTCTCGTTTTGCACCCTCCCTATTCAGGCCCCTTGTAGTGAGGTAGTAAATCTGGTTCTCGTCCATCTGGGCTACAGAAGCAGAGTGAGTCGCCTTGACCTCATTTGTTTCGATTTCAAGACCGGGTATCGAATCGGACTTTGATCCTCTATCAAGCAGGATAGCGTGTCCTGCAAGATAAGACTCTGTGCCCTTGCCCTCTTTTCCTATCTTTATCATGCCTTTAAAGAGAGATTTTGAAGTATCCTTGAGCACCGACTTTACAAGGACTCTTCCCCGAGAATGCGCTCCAAAATGGAGAAGGTTTGAAGTCACGTCAAATGATTGGTTGTTCGCTCCGAAAATTATTTCAACGTCTTCAGCTGACGCGCCGCTGGCCTTCATTATGCTGTCAGTTTTGTATCTCGACAGCGACGATCCAAACATGCCGATGTACCAGGACATCTTGCCGTCTCTTTCAACAAACGCCTTACGGTTTGAAACGTTAACGGTGTCAGTTGCCATCGCCTGCAAAGTCACCATTTCCAAGTGGGCATTTGGGCTGACATGCGCTTCAACAAGCTCAAAATATCCCTGTTGAAGTTCGCGCCTTTCTGAAAGCCCGGGAGCATATAGCTCCTGGACGACAGTGGCCTTTGAACTTGGCTCGGCAACAATAATGTTCCTCGAAATAAGTGACGTGCCGTCGTCTGCAAGCGAAGTTATTATCCTTATGGGATCTTCCACGAAGACGTTCTTTGGGATGTAAATGAAAACTCCTGTCTGATTGGAGGAGGCTTCAAGTGCCAGAAACTTGTCTTCAAGGATGTTAACTGGGTTTGCGTCCATTTGCGACTTGACAAGATCTTCATGGTTCCTTAGGGCATCTTTTAGAGTCGAAATGATTACGCCTTGTTTGCTTACGCTTTCTGGAACGATGATCCTTGCGGGCTCTTGTCCCACCTGAAGGATCCCGGTTTCTTTCTCTAGCTCCGCGAGTCTGTCCGCCAAGTCATTGTTGATGGAGGCCTGTGCCTGCTCCTCCAGAGCAAAGTGAATGTTTTCTGATCGTATCTTGTTTACGTCAGAGTATTTTGAGTACAGGGGCGAGACTTCTGGCGGAAGGGACTGGTATTTTGCAAATGCGTCTTTCCGCAGCGATGAGAGCCAAGAGGGACCTCCCGTGGCTAGCGACTCTACGTATTTTGAATCAATTGATGACAGGTTGATAGTTGCCAAGTGATCACCGTGCGCGAAAACGAGCGCCTAGCCTACAGAGCCTTCCATTTCGAGCTTGACAAGCCTGTTAAGCTCGACTGCGTATTCCATCGGCAGTTCCTTCGTGAATGGCTCCATGAACCCCCCGACTATCATTGACAGGGCGTCAGACTCTGAATACCCCCTGCTCATAAGATAGAATATCTGATCCTCTCCTATCTTTCCTACAGTGGCTTCATGAGTGATAGTAGCGTCGTCTTCGTTGACCTCAATGTATGGGTAGGTGTCAGTTCGGGAGCGCTCGTCAAGCAACAGCGCATCACATCTGACGTTAGATTTTACTCCAGTTGCGCCTTTGGCTACGTGCAGCAGCCCCCTGTATGTTGTCCTACCTGTTTCCTTGCTGACTGACTTGCTGGTGATCCTCGAAGTGGTATTTGGAGCGAGGTGGACAGCTTTGGCACCCGCGTCTTGATGCTGGTTGGCCCCGGCAAATGCGACTGACACGACTTCTGCGTGAGCCCCCTTGCCAAGCATGTAGACTCCAGGGTACTTCATGGTTAGTCTGCTTCCAAGGTTTCCGTCTATCCATT
>JAKEIF010000274.1 GCA_022545875.1 Nitrososphaera sp. | reverse complement strand
CACTACAAGCGAGTATTTCGTGGCCTTGTATGTCTGCAACTTATCGGCTACAACAACCCCAAATGCGGCCTCTGAGCCGGCGGGGACATCTGCAGTGCCTCTGACGGCCTCTGCCAGTGCCCGGCCTATGGCGACAACCTTGTCGTCATTGTTATACATTGTTGCTATCAGTAGCGTGTTTGTAGAGGTCTGGTTTCCATCATTTCGGGCAAGTGCATTGAGATAGAAGGTGCCCAGTAAATCGAGTCTTGAATTAGAGGACAGGATCTTGAGCTGGACGTCCCGTGCTTCCTCAGCAGGATTTGCTGTCACAGATAGAGTGTAATTTGCAACTTTATCCGATGATTCCTGGTGAAGAAATAGTATCTCAAAAGGCGAAGACTGGCCGGGTTGCAAGACCTGAAGTTCGGCAGTCCTGCGAAATTCTCCCAAAGCGTTGCCCTCGGAGTCATAGAAGAGGCCAGTCACAACAACTTGCCTAACAGGGTTGTCGGAATTATTTTCGACTTCACCCAGCACATGCAGAAATTTGGTTTCGTCGACATATGAATACAGGTTGTAGAATGAAAAAGGCTCCTGCGCTACGGTCAAATAAGGACCCGCGAAAAGGAGAGACGTCAGAATCATGATCAAGATTGGCCTGTGCAATCATAATGATTGCACTGGGCACGATATTTAGAGGTCGCGCTTTGGTCGCAAGACCTCTTGGTCTGCGCCTAATCGTCTGGCTCCTCTATGTTTTCAATGCCCGTCTGCTTCCACATGGCAAGCAACAGCTGAGCAAGCCACTCTTCCTTGGATAGCTCGATAACCCGCGTCTCCCCGTACCCCTCCCGATTGTAATTAGAGCTACACCGTTATAGCTTCATGTCTGTAATGCGAATTACTTACAGAACAGCGCGCGAAAGGATAGGCTGCCACCGGCGCGTTTGAACCACGACGGTCCCGTCAGACGAGCTGGAAGGGAAAGTAATTGGCTAACTATGCCCGTCCCGTCGCATTCAATTATTTTTCCTGGTTCTTTTCACTACGGTGCTAGTCAGAGATGAAGGTCGATGCAGGATGCTGATTGGAGTGTTTGGACCATGACATGCAAGTGTCTTAATTTTTGCGACGTGAACATTATTTGTCAGACCAAAACGCGTTCGAGATTCCGGCCTGTCTCGTTCATGCGTCTGCCCAAAAGACTAAAATCGTATCCCTGAGGACAGGTCGGGATCCCTGACGCCTCAATAGCTATAGATATTAGTGTCGATGACCGTATCTCAACAAAAATTTGCTTCCGATAACAGTACTGGCGGGCCCTGCTTCGGTCGATCTCGCGTCAAGAATCTCAAAGGAGTTAAAGGCGGACCTGATTGTCCCTGAGCTAAGGGTGTTTGCAGACGGAGAGAGTAAGCTCAGATTTCCCGCAGTCAAGGGAACATGTATAATCGTACAGTCCACCTATCCTCCCGCCGACACGCACGTTCTCCAAGTCATGATGATGGCAAGAAAGTGTGCGGACGACGGTGCCAGCGAAGTGTGTGCGGTTGTCCCATACCTTGCCTATGCTAGGCAGGACAGGCCGTTTCTCGAGGGCGAATATGCAACAATTTCCCTTATCGCCAGACTCTTTGCTGCATCTGGAATTAATTCAGTGATAACTGTGGATATGCATAGCCAGCTTGGAATGTCTCAATTCACAGCTGTCGGCATAAGGAGCGTTTCTTCCATCCCGCTGCTCGCCGAGCATGCAAAAGGCATGAATCTGCATGACCCAATAGCGGTATCGCCGGATGCAGGTGGTGCAGAAAGAGTCAAGGCATTTGCAGGTCAAATGAATTCCGATATCCTGATCTTGAAGAAGTCTAGAAACAGGTCTAGCGGCGAAGTCACTATAGAGAATCCCGAAATGGAAATCAAAGGAAGAGATGTGGTACTAGTCGATGATATGATTAGCAGTGGTGGTAGCATAATAGCCGCTACCGAAGTTCTCCGCAAGAAGGGCGCAAGCAGGATCTACGCCATGTGTGCTCATGCTCTGTTGCTTGGAAATGCATCGAAAAACATCACCAAAGCCGGCGTGGACGACATTATCACTACTAATTCTATACCAAACGAGCATGCCAAAGTCGACCTAAGTCGTTCGATAGCCGAAGTGCTGCGCTCGAGGTACAACCCAGGGTTCTCATGATGGCCTTGCGTCGAATATGAGGCCTCGCATATGGTAAACATGCGACTCGTCTTTCTTGGCACTTCATCAGCCACACCCACTGCAGAGCGCGGCCTTTCTTCGATTGCAATTGTGAGGGGCAGCGAACTCTTGCTCTTTGATGCGGGCGAGGGGATGCAGCGCAACTTTATCAAAGCAGGTTTGAGGATGAACAGGAAAATGAAGATATTCATTTCCCATATGCACGCCGACCATTGCGTGGGCCTGCTCGGGCTCCTCCAGACTATGGCTCTGCAGGGAAGGGAGAAGCCTGTACAAGTTTACGGAGAACCGCGAGTTCAGGAATTTCTGCTCGAGAACATGAGGATAATCAACTTTAGATTGACATTTGAAGTCATAATCCACCCGATCGAAAAGGAAGGGGTTGTGGCGAAGGAAGAGGATTACGAGGTCAGGTGCTGCAGCGCAAGCCATTCTGTCAATTCTTTTGCATATTGCCTTCAAGAATACGACCGGCCCGGCAAGTTCAACGTTGAAGAGGCAAAGAGGCTCGGCATTCCCGAAGGCGAGCTTTACAGCAAGCTCCAACACGGCCAGGACATCTACCATTCAGGCAAAAAGATAGAATCCCGCCAAATAGTCGGGCCGTCTAGAAAGGGCAGAAAGATAGGGATATCTGGGGATACCAGGCCCACTGAAAAGCTAATAGAGTTTTTCCAGGGGTCAGACGTACTGATATTCGAATCAACTTACAGCGAGGACAAAAAGCAAAAGGCAATCGAGAACTGGCACTCTACGGCAGCAGAAGCTGCAAATGTTGCAAAGCGTGCGGCTGCAAAAAAGCTGTTTCTGACTCATTTTAGCGCGCGCTATGATGAAACATCGGTGCTGGTCAGCGAGGCTTCTGCCATACATGGCGACGTTGAAGCAGCTGAAGATCTAAAGTCCGCGAATATTCCGTATGTAGAAAAGTGGTTCGAACCTACAGGCAAAAAAAGTGTAGAATGATTTCTCAAAGTGGGGCAATATTGATAAGCACATCCTGAGAAGATTGGAATGATTGTTCTATAACATTGGCCAAAAGCATTTCAAAGGTCAATGGCGTTTGGCGATTTCAGCAGTAGTTTTTTCTGTAGGCTATGCATTCTTGGAGTACTATGTCATAAGAGATACAACCTTTGGTTTGCAGCCGGTCCTCTTTTCCCTTCTGTACCCCTATCATTTTCTCATGGCATTAGCGTTTGGCCTTGCAGGGTATGCATTTCTTCGTACGCACTCAGGCCCAAGAGCTCTCTTACCGGGCATTATCCTGACAGGCGCGCTCTTTTCAACCATGCTCGTTATTGAGGATTTCATGTGGTTCACACTCAGAGCTGCGGCTCCGCTACAGGAGGACATGAACGGCGGAAGACTAGTAATGCAGGGCGAGTGGTCAACCCAGTTTCTTGGTTCGGTTGATGCCCACCTTACTGCCATCCCCAACTGGTATTTCTTAAATCTTCTTTTTACT
>JAKEIF010000273.1 GCA_022545875.1 Nitrososphaera sp. | reverse complement strand
TATCTTGGTAACCGGCTAGTGTTTGTGCCTGTTTCGGCTTCTCTTGTGTTCCTCTTGCTTTCTTTTTGTCTTGTCAAACAATGCATATTTTGCAGCAAAGAATGCACCAACGACAAACCCCGGTATTGAGATGGTCAGCATCTGAGTTGACCCCATGATAAACAACGAAAGCAAGACTGCCAATGCTCCAGATGCAAAAGACGCGATCATGAGCATTAGGATAGCCGGTTTTGATACTGCCAACTCTTCTAACATATGATTAGACGGTATAAGGCGTTTTCTGTCCTAACTCAAAAGGATTAAAAAGGGACTGGAACAATCGCATGGCGATGCAGATAGTCGCAATAGGCAGCCGGGTCTTTGTCACCAGTTTTCAACTTGCCGGCGTGAAGGGAGTTAAGGTCGACAGTGCTCCTCAGGCGTTGACAGAGATAAATGGAATGGGCGACAATAGCGGCATCGGACTTGTCTTGTTAAGCGATGACATTGGCAAGGAAATTCGCCAGCAACTTACAAGTTTGAGGGCAAAGAGGCCAATTCCCCTTATCTTTGAATTGCCTTCGCCGGGGAGCAAGAAAGAAAAGGTTGACTATAGGGCGCTCCTGAAACAGATTCTTGGTGTCTAATCATCTAGAAATTCGCATGAGCCTCCAAAGATCTTTGTCAGCGTCATGATCTTTGACCATTCTTCAAGAGATTCAACTATTGCGCGTGCTTTGTGAATGTCTACACCGCCTACAACAACTCCATGGTTCTTTACAATGACTGCACGGTAGCCCTGAGAGAATGCTTCGGCTACAGCGGTCGCAAGTTTGTCCGATCCGGATGGTGCATTTTGAATAATCGCTGGCATGCCCACAACGATCTTGGCTTCCTCTATAACATGCTTGAATTCTGATGAGATGGATACAGCGATAGTGTATGGGCTGTGCGTGTGGATAACGGCATTGATATTCTGACTGGCCACGTAGATGTTCCGATGCATTCCGACTTCCATGCTGGGCTTACCTTTTCCTACCGCCCTGCCTGTGCTGACATTCACCCTGACCAGATCCGAAGAACGCATCAAGTATCTGGGAATTCCCGATGGAGTAATCCACATCCAGTCCTCGTGCCTGATGCTATGGTTGCCGGACACTGAAGTAGTAAGGCCTGCCGCATAAAGATCCTTAACGCATGATACAAGTTCATTTCTCTGAGTCATGCTAGAAGTTGACTTGAACGCTGTTCATTATAAGCCATCAGCTATAGCTGATGCCTTTCAGGTAGAACGTTTGATCATTTGCGCCATCCATCGAGAATCCAAAGAGATGCGTGATTGAGTCCAGATTCGCACCTGACAAATCAATCTCTACTCTTCGCCACTCATTGTCGAGGCTGACTTGTAGGGTTTTCGCGTATGAAACGTCCTCGCCGCTTGCGTTTCTTCCAGCAATGTTAAAGACTACATCCCCTTCACCCATGGCCCAAAAGATCATCTTATCTGCTGAGCTTAGGTCTGTGCTGTTGGACACGTACGCCACATCGATGTGACTGGAAGTATTAGGTTGAAACTCGACTCTTGTACACACCTCACAGTGAATTTCTGGATCGGTAAATGCATTTTCTACCTTGACAGGGGCTTCTCCTGCTGCGGAACCTAGGATCTCAAGTGAATCATGGTTTTCTACCACCTCAAAAGGTATGCCCATCAAGGGAATGAAGTCAATTCCAATTTCGTCTTGAGTGCCTGTGACATAGACCACGGTCAACTCTAGAGCATCCTGCAACTTGGCATCAGCAACGTGGACTTCCACTCCCAAGCTGCCTCCCGCGGGCAAGCTCACCGGAACTATCTGATTATCCAGCATCTGGCTAGCATTGTTAAATTGCGGCAGCGGCTGACCGCTTTTGATGGCATATCTATTACTATATTGGTCATATGCGCCGATGTCGCCAATAGAGAGACGTGCATTCTCGGCGCTGCTGTTCAGCGATACCATTACGGCTTGAATAGAAACAGCCGACTGGTTAGAAGTCATCCTGACTTCTAAATTGTTCTGTGTGCCGTTCAGTGCAAAAGTCCTAGCTGTGCTCAAAAGTTGCAACTCTGCATAGACCTGTTGTGGTACCGTTGATAGTAGCAAGGATGGGACAAGGATCAAAATTGACAATGCGGATACTAGGAATGCATGCAATTCGATTATGTACCTGCGTCAATTTATTTAAGAGGTGTCGAAGACTGCTATTCTTCGCCTGTAGAGTTGCCCCTGGCCTGTGATCTTTGTGACCCCGTGGCGTTCCGCGCTGAATCGCCTTCATCTGGAACTCCAACATCTTCTTGGACTTCATCCTCAATTTCTTCATCTTCAGCTTCGTCTGATTCTTCGGTGATTTCTATCTCGATACTACCCGTGGCCTGCCTGTCGGTGTCGTCAGTAACAACTACCGTCACGTTGAAAGTCCCCGGCTCGTCAAAGGAGTGCGTGACTGTCCGGCCACTACTTTCATCTCCATCGTCAAAGTCCCAGAGATAACTGTAAGGTCCTTCTCCCCCAGTCACTGTAGCCCTGAGCCTAAACGAAGAAGAAGAATCACCGGTTGTGCTGTTCGAGGATATCTCAACCGACATATCCTCCTCATCTTCGTTTTCTTCAACCGCTTCCGCAGTAGT
Source organism: Nitrososphaera sp. (assembly GCA_022545875.1). GTDB lineage: Archaea > Thermoproteota > Nitrososphaeria > Nitrososphaerales > Nitrososphaeraceae > Nitrososphaera. Next base: position 2,311 of record JAKEIF010000273.1, on the reverse strand, counting down.
GGCCAATTCAGTTTCAGGATCTACTGATTCGTCATCAACGATGATGCCCTTGATGTATACTATCTGACTTTTATCACCAGAACCCTTAGCTATTTCCAAGCCGAAAGGATGTGTTATTTCTCTAAGGTCTGTATCGGCCAAGTCAATTTCGAACTTTGTCCAGTCATCCCTAAGGGTGACTTGATCGCTTGAGCGAGCAAACCCTTCATTGTCAAAGATCGTCGATATCGCGTTGCTTAACCTGTCATCGTCTCTTTCCTTTCCGCCTATCTTGAACTTGACCTTTTCCCCACCATCTTCTCCCATTACCCAGAAGCGCACCTTCTCGGCACCCGTGAGGTCCACGGGGCTGTCAGAACCATATGCAAACCCAGCCACTCCTCTTGATCCTGGAACATATTCAACTCGCGTGCAGAATTCGCAATGATTTTCTGGATCTACAAATTCTTCATCGATTTTCATGCTCGAGCCAGTTTCAGCATCGCCTGCCATGGTCCTTTCGGTGAATCTTTCAATGACATGTAGTGGCAATACTGCTGCCTCAGCCTGAGGAACGTTTCCATGTCCGTGAATCGTAGCGCCCGGGAGAAATGCTGGCAAAAGTCCTGAAACGAAAAGAGATCCGCCTACTGCAGATACTAAGGACACTACGAGGAGTGCGGATATTTTCACGACCAAAGTAATGAGTCTAATTTAATATTTATTAGTTCATTGATAAGATGAGCTGCTAGCCAGAACACTTTTTCTAAAAAGTCTTACTAGGTCCGACCAAAGAGCTTTAACCAAGAAAATATTTCCTCCCTTCATTTTTCGGTACGTCTTTTATATGAAGAAGGCACGCCAATAACGTGAAACTCAGTCGCCGAGATTTCCTAAAGATTATGGGGGCTGGCAGTTCTGTGATTGCTTTGGGTGGTTTAGGTGGATTTGGGTTTCTAAACCTTGACAGAAAACCGCGATCACAGATCAAGGAAGTCTCCGCGCAGTCAGCCGGCGTGTGGTCATCAGGGCCAAACACGTCAACGGTAGCTATTCATGCCTCAATACTCCCAAATGGGCGGGTATTTTATTTCGCTGGGTCAGGATATCACGCGTCAAACCAAGAAGGACCTTTTGAGGCCCGGATTCTAGATCCGGTTTCAGGCTCTGAGTCGAATGTTTCCATGTCTGAAGATCTATTTTGCGCGGGTCAGGCGCCGCTCCCAAATGGCAACATACTCCTCTCTGGCGGTACCTTAGAGTACGACATCGCCCCGGATAATTGTAACGGCAAATGGCATGGTTTGTCATCGGCCTACGAGTTCAATTGGTCATCAGGGGCACTCACCAAAGTACAAGGTATGAGGCATGGGAGATGGTATCCCACATGCGTTACCTTGCCTGATGGAAACGTCATGACCACTGCGGGATATGATGAGTATGGCGACCACAACAGGCTTGTAGAAATCTATAATTCTTCTGCAAGGACCTGGAGCACAAGGTCTGCTCCAAGCGGAGGAAGCACTTACCGGGTTGGAGCCAATGCGGGATCTGCCTGCACGGGTGCGGTGTCGCCTTCGTATACAGGAGCTTCACCTAATCTGTTCCTGTATCCTAGGATGCATCTCATGCCCAGTGGCAACGTCGTCGTTGCCGGAATGCTTGACGACGTCCGGCTATGGAATCGTTCAACGGGCTCTTGGTCTGTATTGGGGACGTTCACACCTTCCTACAGACATTACGGTACGTCCGTGCTACTGCCGCTGGAAAATACGTCTTCAGAAAGAGGGAAAATTTTGATCGTGGGAGGCTCTCCAACAGCAGCAGACCCAGCTACTAGCGAGGTCCAGGTGCTGGATTTTAACGCCGGCAACCCAAGTAGGCGGACCGTGGGCAGGCTGCAATATGGCAGAAAGTATCTCGCCCCCGTTACCTTGCCTGATGGAAAAATTTTGGTTATCGGTGGAGCGGCTCAGGGGAATAGCGGTTTTCGATATATTCCGGAGTTATTTGATCCCGATACTGAAACGTGGACCAGTCTTCCAGCGGCAGGGGTTCCCCGTGTGTATCACCAAGTCGCTTTGCTCCTTCCTGATGGCCGAATATGGAATGCAGGTAGCACCAGAAGCAGAAGCAATTGGGAGCTTCGAACAGAACTATTTAGTCCCGGCTATTACTCTGCCAATAGGCCGTCTATTTCGGGATCGCCGACTGTGGGCGACTATGGAGGCACCATAACGCTGCCTACTCCAGAAGGTCCCGATATCGACAGGGCGACCCTTGTAAAATGCCCTGACACCACACACCACTATGATGCCAACATGCGCCTGCT
>JAKEIF010000272.1 GCA_022545875.1 Nitrososphaera sp. | reverse complement strand
CCGCTTATAACCTCAAAAACGCGAACTGGATCGCTATCGAGGCAAAAGCAAGCGACGATGTAAACACTGCGAGCCTAAAGATTTTTTTCCCTATCTCCTTCTCATCGAGAGGGCCGTCTGCTAGGATCAGCCTGACAAGTGTTGCCGGGGCCAGCTTGTCGGCCGAGGCCGCAAGCCTGAAGTCCTTCTGCAGGACTACGGGCCGGGACTTTACCTGCCTGTGCTCCACTATTCGCTTCACGCTTGCCAGAAAGAGAAATGAATTCATTACTGCCGGCAAGAGCGCGATTACCCCGATTATTTCAGAGCTGCCGGCTATTGCAAGCGCCCCGTACATCGCTCCAAGCAACAACGTGCCCGAGTCTCCGGGGAATATCCTGCTGGGAAACTTGTGGTACTTGTAAAGGGCAACCGTGCCAAAGAAGAGCGGCAGAGCTGCGAGAAATACTTCCTGGCTTCCAAATATCGCAATGCTTGCCATCAGCGGTAACGACGCGATAATGACAAATCCCGTGGCTACTCCATTCAGAACGTCTATTGAGTTGATGGTATTTCCAGTGATTGGTATAATGACAAAGATAAGAGGGACATAGAGCAGTGGAATGAATGCGCTCCCAAATACGAGATTCAGGCTGGTACTGTGTGCCGCAAGCACTACCAACGGAACTGCCGCTGCGAGCAAGGCGACGGGCTTGAACCAGCCTGGCAGGACGCGCTTATCGTCCACGTAACCCACGGCGAAAGCGATGACAGTAGTCAGCAGTATAGCCAGCACTGCATTGTTCATTGTAAGCAGGTAGAGGATGATTTCGGCAGCCGCAATCGCCGTTATCATTACAGGACCAGCAGGCCTTGGCACGCTTGGCGTGTTTGGCTTGTGGGCATCTGGGACCACCTTGTTCCTTGCAACAAGGGACCTGATCGCCAGCGGCGTCAGGAAATAAAGGACAAGAAACGATACCACCGATACAATCACGCCATAGATTACAAAGGAAGTGTTGTCCAGCATTTGACAGTTACTCCTGTCTTTTTTTCTCCAGCTGATCCTTTAGTTTTTTTGCCACGGAAGGGCCAATTTTTGAAATAGCCGCGAGCTTTGCCTGGGGTGCCTTTGACACTTTCGAAACGTCAGTGAGCCCGGCAGCGAACAAGGCGCGGGCCCGCACTCTTCCTATCCCTTCAAGTGCCACAAGGGGCAAAAGCTCTTCCCTCACTCCGTACCTTATCCTGGCGCGGAGGTTATAAAGTTCTGGTAAAAAATCGTCGCGTCTTATTATCTTGGCTACTTCATACAGGGAATACGACAGCCACTCTGAAATTTCCACTATCCTGTGCATATCGCCGGGCTCAACACCGAGCCTGTCCCCAAGAACTTTGTCGCCGGATTCCTGCAGCCATTCATTGAGGGCCCATAGGCTCCTCGAACAGTCGTACTCGCTAATTTCATACAGCAGCTCGTCTCGGCTTTCCTGCACCATCAGGCTAATTTCTTCATAGTCTTTCTTGCGCAGCGATAACTTGGGATAAAAGTCCGGGCTGTTTGTAATCAAGTGCAAAAATCCCAGGGTGTGCTTTCCTGCTCTTCTTTCAGTCTTGGCTAGCGCATCTCTAAATTCGACCGCAGTCACGGGATCGATATACAGAAGCGACGTCCGCTTGCCAAATTCCGTGGCTAAGAACCTGTCGTTTCTTGATTTGACGAGCTCTTCTTGCTCAAGGTACTCCATAGCAGAATCCAGCTTGAAACTAATGCTTGCGCTCCTTGCTTGCTGTGCAAGAAGTGTCGATGAAAAAAGCTCATCAATCTCTTGCCTTCTCAGGCCTGGGACAGATGCGATTGTCGCAAGCAGGTGGAACCTAATCGCCCGGTCGGTTGAAAGCTGCGATCTGAGCGGCTCAGGAGTTCCAAGGACGTAGTGGTCGTAAAGATCCTCTCCGCTTGCGCCTGATTCGCCGGCTGTAATTATGGCTTCGCCTGCCGTGTCGTATTTGGGCCTGCCAGCCCTCCCACACAGTTGCTTGTAGTCAAGCACGCTAATCGGCACGCTTCCGCCATAGTCGGAGTCGTATCTGAGGATGCTGGCGACCACCACTCGCCGCGCCGGGAGATTCACGCCCGCCGCAAGCGTAGGGGTTGCTGTTAGCACCTTGATAACGCCTTTCTTGAAGGCATCCTCCACGATTTTCCTGCTTGCAGGGCCAAGGCCCGCGTGGTGAAACGCGACGCCCTTTGACACGGCCTGCGCAAGGGATCTGGTAATTTCGCTGTCCTCTCCTTTTTCAAGAATTGACGCCGAAATACCGGCTGCCTCCTGCCTTGCGCTGCTGTCCAGACGGCTGTATGTCCCCTCGGCGGCCTTTGCAGCCAGCGAAGCGGCGCGCTTGCGCGTCTCTGCAAAAATCAGCGACTGTCCTCCTCCAGCTATCGAATCTATCGCAAGGTCGACTGCTGTCATTCCGGGCATTCCTGACCCTTGAAATTGAACCTTCTTGCCGTCACTGAGCTTTATCGTCCCGTGCTCATAAACTCCTTCGACCAGCTTTGTCGGCCGCCAGCTGCTCTCGACCAGCTCGCAGCCGAGCCATCCAGCAAGTTCGTCGGAATTAGCAACAGTTGCAGAAAGAGCGACTATTTGCGACGCGGGATAATGCCGGCGCACCTTTGTAAGCATCATCTCCAGCGTTGGGCCCCTTTCCCGGTCGCCTATAAGGTGTATCTCGTCTGAAATGAACAGGCCTATCTCTCCCAGCCATTCAGCGCCGTGCCGAAAGAGCGTGTCCATTTTCTCATTTGTAAGCACTATGACGTCTGCAGTTGCAAGCCCTCTGCCGGAAGAATCATAATCCCCGGTCGCGACGACTACCTTTGGTTTTTTCGCGCCGATAGTCATTGTCTCCAAGACTTTTAGATCCTCGTACTTTTCACTGGCCAGGGCGCGGAGGGGGGTCATGTATGCGGCCTTTTGGCCTCTCTCGAGCGTCTTTAGAATCGCCATCATTGCGATCAGGGTCTTGCCGCTGGCAGTTGGAGTCGTTACCAGCATGTTCTTGCCCTCAAGGATCCCTGACGCGACAGCCTTCTCCTGGGGTGGGTACAGGGAAGTGTAGCCGAGATTTTCTAGCAATGCATTGACTGTACCGTCAATAGTCACATCAGCCACAACGTGTCGGATTAGTTGCAGAATCGCTGTATTTTTAGAGTTTTGATCCTATTGGCTACGCTTTTGACCAAAAGCCTGGCCTTCGCTCGTAGATCTGGCCTTCGCGCTTTGCCTTTTCAAAGTATTTCCTTGCGTCATTTTCGTCTGCAAACTTGCCGGTTTTTGCAAGTTCGTCTACCAAGGCCCTTTCCTCAACGTCATTATTGTCGTTTCCAGACAGGCCCTTGAAGACGTCCATGAACGTCTTTGACTTTGACGTTTCGCTTTGAGGCTTGCCGTACAACACACCCACGTCCATCCTGCCAGTGTTTACGTCGACGCCGGCGGTCCGTAGCATCTGCTCGACTAGGAATATCGCCCTGGACGCGTCGTCTGCCTCCACCCTGTCTTTTAGCAGGAGCCTTGCGCGAGCTGTCGCAAGCCTGACAAGGCCCTCAAGTTGCCTCGGGGTGACTGTTATCATTCCCTCGGATTCCACCTTTCTCATGTTCATGTAGTAGTCGCGTATGAGGTTGACTGCTTCTTCTGTTAGGGCAGGCTCGCCGTGCTTTGCATATGCCAGGTACTTGCTAAAGAGGTCTATTTCGATGGCGGGCTTTGCGGCGTGCTCTATGTCTTTATGAATTTCCAAGATGTGGCTGGCTATGAGGTTGTCCTTCTCCTTTTCAGGCATATCGCGCACGATAAATATCAGGTCAAATCTTGTGAGGAGCGGCACCGGCAAGTTGACGTTTTCGGTGATGTTCTTGTACGGGTCGTACTTGCCATACATCGGGTTTGCTGCTGAAAGAATTGAAGTCCTTGCATTGAGCGTAGCTACGATTCCACCCTTTGCCACAGAGCAAGTCTGCTGCTCCATGACTTCGTGTAGCGCGGACCTGTCCTCAGGCTTTAATTTGTCAAACTCGTCGATTGCGACGAGGCCTAGATCGCCCAAAACCACAGCGCCCGCTTCTAACATCATAATTCCGGATTTGTCGCGAATAACAGCCGCTGTAAGCCCTGCGGCTGTGGATCCTCTACCTGATGTATACAAACCGCGAGGCGCGATTTTAGCGGCAAACTTCAAGAGCTCGCTTTTCGCTACACCTGGATCCCCTACCAAGAGGACGTTAATGTCTCCTCTCCTGGTCGAACCGTCCTGCAACTTTTTGGTGACCGAGCCGACAATCAAGAGCAGTATTGCTTCCTTTATCTCAGAGTGTCCATAGATGTGCGGGGCAAAAGATGCGATGAGCTTTTCATAGGCGTCAGGCTTTGCAGCTATAGTCCTGATCTGCCTTTCGTCTTCCGCTGATATCATTATCCTGTCAGTCGACCTTGTATCCTTGTTTCCCGCCCTGCCCCCTAGGTACTCAATGTTGTTTCCTTCCATCCTGAGCCTGAACAGGCTGGTTCTTGCCTGAGGCGCCAACTGCTCCTGCTCGATCCTGATAACGCCAGTCAGCATTATCCTGTCCCCCGGGCGGCACTGGTCCACCAGGTCACCCATCACGGTCACTTCGACATAGTGCGGCAGCTGTCCTGCGGGAAGATCCTCCGGAAGCTCCTGAAGCCTGACTAGCTGAAAATCGATAAAGACGCTTGACTCGGCATCCATTTCAAGCTCTTTCTCTGAACAAGCAGGGCATTTTGCCGGCCTTTTCAAAACGAGGCCCTTCAGCTCTGCCCCTGTGATTGTACCGCAATTGGCACACCGGTAGCCTATCTTTTTTGCAAGCGGCTTTACCTCCGATGACCTGACTACCATTCCTGAAACTCCGACCAGCTTGTCGATAAGTTCGGCGTTTATTTCGCGCAAGCCCTTCTGAACGGTATAGTTGCCAATTCTGACACGGATTTTGTCGCGGATCTCCTGCTCATAGTCAGGGTGGATCTCTTGCAAGACCGAGAGCACCGCCTGGTTAAATGAGTCGAGGTACTCATCCGGCTTGTGGGTGATTTCCTTTGCCAGCATCGGGTCAAATGAGTCCAAATCAATGTAGTCTACCACGAGCGACAAGGCGTTTGTTGCCATCATGTTGTTTATCCTGTCAAAATACTTGTAATTGCCGTCCCTGTCCTTGAACGCCTTTAGAAACCCTGTTAGCTGGTCAGCGAGGGCGGCCGCTGTCTGCTGCTCAGCCAAACTTTTTCAGGACTCCCTTCTTGAACTTTGCCGACGCGCCGTTGATGAGCAGGTACAGCTCCCGTTCCTCGGCTGCGAGCCGGGCTTCAAGCTCTGGGGACAAGGGCGAAGCGGCAGCGAGCTTTACAATTTTTTCAAGCCTCGAAGTAACGAAGGTGTTTAGAGAGACGAGGAGGTTTTCCCGTTCCCGTTCCCTTACCCCTTCGAGGTAATCATTTACCCTGACGTAAAAATCAGCATCAACTCCTGACAAGTCGTGTGGCTTGGCTATTCTCTCCCTATTCATTGCCCGAGAAATATAACCTGCAAGGTCAGCTGCCTGGATTTCCAGCGCACCATGGTCAACCAAAATCTTGGCCACCCAGCGTGGCAGCGACGACATGTCTCCCTCTTTTGCATCCACCACAACACTGCCTACAGTCATCTGGACATCTTTTTTGAACGAAACCCTGACCTCCTCTGCCATAAAGCCGACGGTGTAAATGTTCTGGATAACTTCTATCCTGGGCACCGAGCCGGGAGCTTCGCTCATGGGTAAACTGTAAAAACACTTCATCTGTTATATCTTTTGTCAGGGCAGCTTTTGTTAAGCTTCGAGCTAGCTTTTGCGCGGGAAAGCTTTCCCCAAAGGACGTTAATGATTTAATAACTCGTGCTGGAACACCAATGCGAAGCATTGTCCTCTGGCAAAAAGACCGAGATCTCGAGTTTGATGTGGTCAGAAAAGTACAGGCCGCAGAAACTGGACGACGTGGTAGACCAAAAGGAGATTATCCGGGGCATAAGCAACCTGATCAAGAGCCCCGATCTGCCCCACATGCTTTTCGCTGGCCCGGCAGGCGTGGGCAAGACAACCTCTGCCCTTTGCATCGCAAGGGAGCTTCTTGGCGAGGAATGGAGGAAAAACACGCTATCACTAAATGCCAGCGACGAGAGGGGCATCAAAATGGTACGCGAACGGGTGAAAGAGTTTGCCGCTTCGATAAAGCTCGCAAGTG
>JAKEIF010000271.1 GCA_022545875.1 Nitrososphaera sp. | reverse complement strand
TCTACGAACTTCCGAGCAGCCTCTGGGTGCACAGGCGTGATCTCGATGGTAGGCAGCGGCAGACCAATACCGCCTTTGGCATTGACCAACTGCAAAAACTCTTTCGCATCCCCGCTACTTCTGGTTATGGCAATGATTTTGCACCTCAGAGAGTTCATTTTGGTGAAAACCAAGCCAGCTCGCCGCCCAGCCCGGCCACGCTCCCGATGACAATGACTGCGGGAGGGCGAAGTTGAGACTCGTTTACGATTCGAGAAATAGTATGAAGAGTTCCATTTATCACCCGCTGCTTTTCAGTTGTACCACTTTCAATGATTGCCACCTTGGTGTTCTTTTTCATCCCTGCCTTCTTGAGCTCTTGGCATATCCTGTCCAGCTGGCCAATTCCCATCAAGACTACGATTGTATCGACAGCTCCTGCAAGCTTCTTCCAATTTACCGCGAGCTCGTCTTTTTCCTGCTCTTCATGTCCTGTGACTATTGCGACAGAGGATGCATGTTTTCTGTGAGTCAGGGGGATTCCAGCGTACGCCGGCGATGCTATGGCTGACGTTATACCCGGCACTATCTCAAACTTTATTCCTTTTCTCAAGAGGTATTGAGCTTCTTCGGCCCCCCTGCCAAAGATGAAAGGGTCGCCGCCCTTCAGCCGCAGGACTCGCTTGCCCTGGCTCGCATGACGGACCATCAATTCGTTCGTATCGTCCTGATGGCTAGTCGGATCTCCTACAGACCTGCCAACATAGATCTTTTCCGACTTGGCCGGGATCTGTGAGACTATTTGCTTGCTGACCAACCTGTCATATAGCACAACGTCGCATGTTGCTACCAGCTCCATGGCCCTGACAGTGGCCAGCCCTGGATCTCCGGGTCCTGCGCCGCAGATGAATACCTTGCCCGCCTTTTTCACAGCCTTGAATTCCATTCCTGTACTGCAGTCCGCCAGCCCTCGGCCATCTCCAGTGCGCCTTGTTTGATCAGGATATCTGCAACTTTGTTGCCCAGTTTTTCCGGCTCGTCCGCCCTGCCTACTTTGTTCGCCTTGATGTGCCTCTTGCCGTCGGCCGAAAAGATACTGGCGTAAAGCGTCAGCCCGTCTTTTTTTGTAACCGCTACAGCACCAAGTGGGAACCTGCAGCCGCCTTCTACCTTTTCAATAAGGGCGCGCTCTGCAAGCACTTCTCTGCGGGAGCGCGGATCCTCTATGGCCCTTAGCATTTCTGCGACCTTTTTGTTTTCCTTCTTGCAAACAATCGCTATTGCCCCCTGTCCGGGGGCCGGCACGAATTCATTTATCCTAAAGCGTTGGACAATCATGTCCTCCATGCCAATCCTGGACAATCCTGCTTCCGCAAGCACTACTGCGTCGTACTCGCCGCTGACCACCTTTTTTACCCTAGTCTCCACATTTCCCCTAATAGGTCTGACGTCCAAATCAGGCCGGAGCTTCATGAGCTGCACTGCTCTTCTAAGGCTGCTGGTGCCGACTTTTGAGCGCGGAGCAAGATCTTTCAACCTGCGCCCGTTGTCCGTGACAAGCACGTCGTTAGGACTGGCCCGCTTTGGTATGGAAGCTACTAGGAGTTCTGGGGAAAGATCGGAGGGGACATCCTTTAGGCTATGGACGGCAAATTCAACATCGCCTGTCTTTACGGCATCATTTACCTCCTTTTCAAATATGCCCTTTTCGTCCATAGTAAACAGCGGTCGCTTGTCTGCGTCACCCTTGGTGCTAATCGTTATGACCTTGAATTGAGTAGAGGCATTGGCCCTTCGGAGTGCTGCCAACGCTATTTCTGTCTGTGCCAAGGCTAGCCTGCTCCCCCTGGTGCCAACTCTCACTGGCATCATTTCTTGGCTATCCTGCGAAGTGCGTCGCCATAGGCGTCGACTGTGCGGTCAGAGTCATCTTCAGTATGGGCATACGAAACAAAGCACGTTTCGAATTGGGACGGAGGGACAAAGACATCTCGCTTCAAGATCTCGTCATAAAGCCTGCGGAATGACAGTGCGTTAGCCTTCTTGGCGCTTGCCTCGTCTCGTACTTTCTCAGTTGCAAAGAACAGCTGAAACATCGAACCTATCGAATTTATCCTGCATTCCAGCTTTGAAGCGGCAACCATGTCCCTTATCCCATTCACAATCGAGTCGCATGTCCTTGCAACTTGGGGATAGATGGAGTTCTTGCCCTCCAAGAGCGCCTCAAGGGTTGCTATCGCCGCTGCAACGGATACGGGATTTCCTGCGAACGTACTGGCCTGGTATACTGATCCTACCGGCGCTAGCTGTTGCATGATTTCCTTTTTCCCGGCTATGGCGCCAATTGGAAATCCGCCGCCGAGCGCCTTGGCGAAAGTAGCGATGTCCGGCTTTATTCCAAAGAATTCTCCTGCGCCTCCTAATGCAAGGCGGAAGCCGGTCACGACTTCATCAAATATCAAGAGCACATCATTCTGTTCGGTTATCTTTCTCACTTCGTTAAGATAGCCCTTTTCCGGGAGGGCAAGGCCGATGTTTGCAAGCACCGGCTCTATTATGACGCAAGCAACGTTGGCGCGGTTCTTTTCAATCGTACGTTCGAGCATGGCGGAATCGTTGTATGGGGCGACTAGCGTATGAGAGGCCGCCTCTTCGAGCACCCCATCAGACGCCGGAATGCTGGCTGCGCCAGAGCCGGCCTTGGCAAGAACATAGTCATGGGCGCCGTGGTACCCGCCTGCAAATTTGACGACGTCGTTTTTCTTCGTAAACGCGCGGGCCAACCTTATTGCGTGCATGGTTGCCTCGGAGCCCGAGTTTACAAGCCTCACGATCTGGGCGCAAGGAACCACCTTTGATAGCATTTCGGCGAGCTTTATTTCGCGCTCCGTTGGAACGCAGAACAGGGTCCCGTTCTCCAACTGCGATTTTACGGCATCTAGCACGGAGGGGTGGCCGTGACCCAGGAGCAAGGCGCCGTAGCCCATGCAGTAGTCAAGGTATGTTTGGTGGTCAGCAGTAGTGATCTTGGAGCCACGAGCAGCCGTTGCGAAAAAAGGATACGGATCATAAAATCTAACGGGGCTGTTTACCCCTCCAGCCAAGACTTTGCAAGCCCTCGTGTAGAGCTGTTCTGATTTCAACTGAATAACTGTCGGCTGCCGACCGTAATATTTGTAATGCCGATTACCTGGAGATAGGCAATGCCTAATACGTTTGGCCTCATGCTAGACGACCTAAGGAGCAACGTGGAGGCGAACAAGGAATCGCTTATGGCAGTGCTCCGCAAGAGCCCTAATCTTGCCTACCAGAAATTAAATGAACTGGCGGTTTTTGTCGGCTCGCGCTACGGCTTTGACCTTCAGCTTCATTTTCCTATAGCAGGCAAGATCTCTGACATCGATTCCTATGGGACGGAAAATATCGGTATCGTGGCGGACAAATTTCGCAAGACCTTTCCAGTGCCAAGGGAGGAAGTAAAGGGCAAGGCTGTTGAATTTCTTGGGGCTGAAGCAAAACCAAAGGACGCGTACATGTACGAGGGCAAGGAGGGCGTAAGGGTTGTGATGCCATCAGGCAGGATCGAAATTCTTCCCGGGTCGGTGCACTTTTGGTGCAAAATCGACGAGGGCGTAAAAAACTATGGAAACTGGCTGATAGATAACCTGTATTCCAATACCAAAAAGAATTGAAGCTGCGTTTCTTTCTATACGGTTATTACTTTTTAGACTGACTAGTGCTCGATGCAGCCAAATTTCTTTGCTGCAAACAGGCTGCCAATTTGGGCTGCAGCTGGTGCATGCTCTGTCCTTGTTGCAACCGTTGCCATTGTACTGGGAAGCACCCCTGATATACACTACGATAAGTTAGGAGTGCTGGAGATCTATCCGACAAAAACCGGCGGCTATGAATGGTACTTTAATGCGACAAACCCTAAGGCCGGCCTGCTGATCAGCCCCGCGGCCACTCAGTTTCATAGTGTGGGAGACGGGGCCTGGAGAATCAGCAGAGAGACTGATCACGACAATGACGGAGTGAGGATCTACGTGCCGTCTCCCATAATGTGGAAGGACATTGAAATTACAGGCTATGTGAAGTTGAATTCTCATTCATTTGAAGAGGAATTCGCATGGGCCGCCCGTAGCGGCAAACATTCCCAAGACAATGTATGCGGTGCTACTGCGTACTTTGGCGCCTTGGGTTTTTCGGGAAATTCCTGGTTCCAAAAAAAGGTCTTCCATGGCTACGGATATACAGACAAGCGGCACTCCAACGTCCTTATTGACCCTCTCCAGAACCGATGGGTCGGTTTCAAGCTGATAGCGTACAACATAGATTCTGACCGGGCCGTGAATCTGGAGCTCTGGGTGGATGACAAGGCTGACAACAACTGGGCCAAAGTGGCCCAGTCCGTAGACAGCGGCGGCTGGAGCCACGACTATCCCGGGACCTGTGCAAAGCCTGGTGACCACATTATTACGGACCCCCGGCCAAGAGCCCTGTTCAGGGTTGACAATGCAACGTTTGAAATCAAAAACCTCAGCGTGAGGGAAATAGACTCACGCGCCCGCTAAAGTGCTTCCTCTGCCAAGCCGATTCCGGAGAGCTGCTGCAGCTCAAAACTATAGTGAGGGCCGTCTTCTTCGTCAAAAGTAGCTGCCTTTACCGGAAGCGGCATGCTGGCGACCATCCAGATCCTGCTCGTTTCGTCGTCGAGCTTGTAAGAGAGGACAAACGAGTCAAAAGTCCCTGCCGCTGTCTCGACCTTCTCTTCACCCGTTACCCTTACGGTACTTGAAGACGCACCCACAAATATTGTGTTCCAAGGCGCTCCAACCACCAGGTACTTGGGGCTGTCACCATACTCCATGTCGCGCACGGCAAAGATTGATGTCTGAATTGGTTCAAAATATGGTGCGAACTCGGGGTCAAGCTCGCCTTCCCTGGTCAATTGTTTGGACATCACCACAGTTTCGCTGATCTGGTCGCTTGTTCCGTTCCTGATGTCAAACGTGATGTCCCAGTTCTCTCCGGCTTCGCCAAAAGTTAACGTTACAAGAGAGGAAACAAGTGAACTTGAAGGTCCTCTGGCGTCGAGAGAGTATTGCAGAACTGTACCGTCTTGGATATTTGAGCCAACAACCCATATGTCTTCGTCAGTAGGTGGGTCGAGCAGGCCTGCTGGATTGCTAAAGCCGCCCCCAGCTGCAATTATTGCGGCACTAACGCTGATACCAAAGGCAGCAAATATTCCGGTCATTACTGCTACCCGCCTTTTCGGCGACACAATTTTTTTGGTTAGTTTGGCTTATTTAAAATATGGGGTTTCGCGGTTACCTTTCTACCGCGTCTGGAGCCACATATTCTCCAATCTGGTTGTATATCTTCAGGAACCTGTTACCCTTGTCTGTGGTCCTGTAGACTTGCTCGCCTTCGATGTATTCTAGCAGTCCGTTCTCGACAAGTACTGACAGATATTCCTTGAGCTGTGCGTATGAAAGGAAAGCCTTGTACATTATCTTGGTCTTTGTAACGCCACCGTTTGCAGCTTCTAGAATCTGAGCAGTTATGTCCGTTCTACTCCTATATTTCATGCATTTAGCATGAACGTACGACGATAAAAGCCTCTCGAAATAATCGAATAGAAGATCATTCAAAAAGATGGAAGGTTGACTACGCTGGCGTAGTCCTTTCGGTGGATGGTTCTACCGTACTAGCCTGGTTTCTCTTGACGGTTTCCCTGACTGTCTGGGCTGTCTCCTTTGCAGTTGCGCCAATCTCTTCACCCGCGTTAATTGTGTCCCGGATAACTCCCCTCTGCTTCAGCTCTGTAGCCACACCATTGATTTCTTTGGCACTGTCTCGTGCTGCCAACGTGGCTTCCTTAACTGCCTCGGTCAGTTCTTCGATGGCCCCGCTCTGCCTGATAATCTTGACGGTTTCTTTCATTCTGGCCGATTCTTCCCTTATCCTCTTTGCTATGTTTCTAATCGCTTCCGCTGTTTGCTCCGGAGTCATTTCCCTGATGCTGGTCTTTGCAGTTGTTCCGCTAGTAGTGTTATCGGCGGTACTAGTTGACATCATTAACATACACGATGTCATTCTATAAAAGAAGAGCCGTGCTACTTTGACTCTTGCGAAAATATTTCGCGTGTGTCTCTGACAGACGCTTCCACGTTTTTGACAATGTCCTTTGTATGGGAAGACGCAACGGTGAGTTTTACCTCTTCAATAAGCTCTGACATAGAACGCAGCATTTCTTTCAACGCATCCATTGTATCGCCCATGCCCTTGCCCTGGCCGAATGAGTCCATTGCCGTTCTGGCGGAACCTACCGCGCCCTTTACCTCATTGAGTAGGCCAGAGCTTTTTAGCTCAGCCACGGTCGTCTCCATTCGAGCGCTGGACTTTTCGAAAGACTCTGCGGTCTTGCGGACATTTTCGATATTGGCGACTATTGCAGGGTCTTTCAATGAGTCAACCAGCTCTTTGGCTATTTTGGCTGTTTCCCTGATATTCTCGAGTGAAGCTTGGACCTCCGGAGTTCCCAGCTCACGAATGATTTCTACGGCATCAGAGGCTGTATCCTTGATGTCTTTGAGCTTATCTGACATCCAGCGTAATTGTCATCCCCGGGTTAATTGCAAAGCGTCACAAGCTTCTGCTATATTCATTCACATTCCGGACATTTTCAAGATCTTTTTCCAAAGCGGCTCGGGTACGGGCATAACGGAAAGCCTCGATATCTTTACGAGCTCCCATTCGGAGAATGACTTGTCTGACTTTATCATGTGTAAACTAACGGCTCTTGGCAGTTTCGATGACGGCATAACGTCAACGACTGTCAGCGCATCGTCTCTGGGATCTGCGTACGGCATGGATGCGATCTCCATTAATCCCACAATGCTCTTCTCGTCACCAGTATGGTAAAAAAACGCCTTGTCTCCCTTGTTTACACTGCGCAGATGTTTGAGCGCAAGGTTGTTTGTCACTCCGTCCCATCTAGTTCTCCCGTCGGCTTCCAGCTGGGAATAGCTATAAGATGAAGGCTCCTGCTTGAAAAGCCAATATCCCACGGCGTTGCATCACGGGGCAGCTATATGAACTCACACAACGTCTGCGGTAGTGATTCTTTCCTTGTTCTTTTCTGCATCCACAGCTAGTCCTTCGCTTGGAGTGCGTGTATCATGTAGCTTATCATAGTTTGCCTCATAAGCCCCGCAGCACCCGTGTGGTGCGATCACTTCAGAGGCTTTTCCCATGACATCCTGCCCCTCGTTTTCTACAAGCATGCACTTGCCGCCGCCCTGGTTCATCCAGTATATGCAGTTGTAGCAAAAGTATCCTTCATGAAGGTTCGAATCTGAAAACTTGTCATATTCAATGTACGATGCCTGAAGCTTGCTTCTTTTCTTGAATTTTGTGAGGTTGTCTACGGCGCCTGCCGCTTCTTTTATTTTTTGGCCAATGTCTGTCATTTTAGCGCGTCTCCTTTTCGTTTGGATCCCAGAGGGTGCAAAGCCCGTGCGGCTCAATGACTCCTGATTCAACTGCATTGACATCCGGACCGGTATCCTCTACAATTGCACAATGGTGGTCCTTGATGAAATAGGCACAATTGTAGCAAAAGTATCCTGTATGCAAATCTGCGTTCTTGAACAACTCGATCTCCAGATATCCCGAGGTCGCCTTGGAAAGCTTTGGATATTGCCTATCGGTTGGAATGACTTCAGCCATAGTAATTTTCAAATAGCATATTATAAAACCGCTTTAGCAATTTCTAGAATAAGTTAGCTACTGCTCTTTCTGCTTAGCAACCTCGATAGCCTTCTGATCCTCGACCACCTCAGGGCAAACTTGGCTGCAATGACGGCGCCTATTATTAACGCCCATACCCACAGCGGCGGTCCTTCCATGGAATTAATCAATCTTGATGGGATTTATGACGTTTGATCTTTCCCCTGACTGCTTCGCTCAGCAGTCCCTCGTACATGGCGATCGCGGCCCGGGCGCCTGATGCGGCTGCCAAGACCGCGTAATGCCTGTCAGTGTCAATGTCTCCGGCGGCGAATACTTTTTCTACAGATGTCTGTTGGTGACCATCAACCTTCACGTATCCCTCTTTGAGCACACAGCCGAGTTGCTCAGCCAAGCGCGTCTGAACCTTGTATCCCAATCTATAAAATATCACGTCTGCGGCATAGGTATCTTTTTTTCCAAACAATTTCTTGGGAAAATTTCCCGTGCGCCCCGCAATCCGGGTTATGGCATCGTCTACGATTCTGATCCCAAGGGTGGCGGCCTGCTCTCTTTCTCGGGAGCTCAACCTTACCCGAGACGGAAAGACGGTGATATCCATTGTCCAGCCCAGAAACTCTTTTACATAGGCCATCGGTTTTTTTCCGGATACTATGATGGCCAGTCTCTTGCCCTCCGCCTCATGCCCGTCGCAATAAGGACAGTGCCACGCACCATCCCCATCAAATTTCTCAAACCCGTTTATTTTTGGCTTTATGTCTAGGACCCCGGTCGCTATTAGGACAAACTTGACAGAAAATTTTCTTCGTCCCGAACTTATGAAGAACTGCGAATTTCTACTCTGTAGGCTCGTAACTTTGTCTTTGATCACCGCTACGGAGCTGTACTGTAACACATCAGACCAGCCTCGGCTGAGCAGCGCTCCCGGCGAAGTATTTTCAAACCCAAGGTAGCCATGTATGCGCTTTGTTCTGGCGTTTCTGGTCTTGCCTCCGTCAAAGATCACGGTAGAGACAAGGTGCCGCCCAAGTACCAATGCACAGGCAAGGCCGGCGTATCCCGCGCCAATAATCGCGACGTCGAAGGCCGTTCTGCCATCAATCCTTCTCTTTTCTTCAAGCAGGCTGCCTGCCCTTGTCACAGAAATCAAGGCTCTGAATACTATAAAGCAGTGCACGCTGGAAAACCACATCCGAGTAATCAGTTTTATTATGGACATTTTGGTACGATAGGCATGCAAGCAACTGTTAAGGACGGAGAAAGGCCGGGCAGGGGATTCTCAATGGCGGAACTGAAGGAAGCGGGGCTCGATGCTAGGACCGCGAGAAAGCATGGCGTACCTACCGATGTCTGGAGGGATACGCGGTATGATGCAAACGTCGAACAATTAAAGGGCATCGCCAAGTCAGTAAAGGAATCAAGGAAAGGGGAAAAGAAAAAGGCCGAGCCGCCCGCGAAGCGGAAAGCGACAAGAAAGCCTACCAAGAAAAAGTCCACCAAGAAGAAGCAGAAAAAGCGCAAGAAATAGACTCTAGCAATGGCGGATGTTCCTCCGATAGACCTGATGGCAGGGATCGGGTGCTACTGTACCAAGTCTCGCGGAATAGGCGGTTCCATTAAACAGCGGAACGAAGGCTTTAAGGTATCAGAGGTAGTTGCAGACTCGCTTGCACGCGACCTGTCTAGTTCATTTGATGATCAGCATCGATATCCTCTTTTCTTGCTCGAAAAGGAGGGTGTCGACTCCAACCACGCCCTGTTTGAAATTGCCCAAAAGTTCCATCTTAACCTTCGAGTTATGGGCATAAAAGACGCAAAGGCGTCCACGAAACAGTTTGCCGGCTCTGAAAGGGTACTGCTTGACCCCCCCAAAGAGCTCAAGACTGCGCATACGGTGCTATCTCTTAGAGGGTTTACCCGCAAGCCTCTGGACAAGGCGTTCCTTGCTGGGAACAAATTTGAGATAACCATCTATGGGCCGAGAGCTTTAGACCTTGTAGATTTCGTACCAGAGATAAGCAAGATTGGCAATTTTTACGGGCTGCAGAGATTCGGGAGCGAAAGGCTCGTGACACACCTTGTGGGAAGGGAGATTATCAGGCGGAATTTCGATAGGGCAGTCGATCTCTTGTTATCATATACGACGGAATATGACACTCCGATGAGCAGGGAAATCCGGGAAAGGAGCTCAGACCCATCGAATTATCGGCAGCTTGTCAGAGAACTTCCGCGCGGGATGGACATCGAGCGACAGCTAATGTCAGCGATTGTGGCAGGCAAAAATGCGGTGTCGGCGCTTAGGGCAGTCCCGATCACAATCCGGAGGTTGTTCGTCCAGGCCTACCAGTCATTCGTATTCAATAAGTGTCTGAGCAAAGCGGTTTTGAGCGGCGCAGATCTAATTCGGCCTGAGCGTGGCGATCTTTGCTTTGAGATGGAAGGGGAATCCACATTTGGCAGAATAGTAAAGTTCGAAAACCTTGCTAGCGGACAGAGAGCTGTCCCTGCAGTCCGGATGGCTGGCTATACATTTCAACCTGGCAAGGGACGGTTTGAAGATATTACAAAGACCATACTCGAAGAAGAAGGTATTACTCCTAAGGATTTTCACATCAAGGAGATGCAGGAGCTCAGCCAGCAGGGCGGTTTCAGACAGGCGCCGCTCTGGTGCGCTGAATTTGAATACCGAACGGCGCCACAGCTTGTGATGTCGTTCAAGTTGCCAAAAGGCTCGTATGCCACCACGCTCCTGCGGGAACTCTTGAAACCAGACGATCCAATAAAGGCCGGCTTCTAGTCAGATTCAAGATATATACCGCTCTGCAAAATAGTAGTCAAGCCCTATGCTTGGAGCAAGAAATCTGCGCGATACGATAGAAAAGTCATTTGACAAAATACATGACGATCTGGGCCTCAAGATCGACAAATCCAACAGTGACAGGATTCACGCTGCTGAGGCCTCGACATGCACTAGACTTGCTTACTATGACCGCCGAGATCCTCTGAAGCCGACTGGGGAGCAAAAGAATCTCGCGATGCTAAGCAATGGCTTTAGGCACGCCCTTGGGAACCTGCATAGCGAATACAAGGTCGATGCCTTATCAATTGAAGCGAATGCAGACATCATAATCGCAGAAGAGTTTGTGGTCAGATTTGAAGTCGTTTCTGAGCTGCCAGAAGTGCCAAAACCTAGGCACATGCTGTACCTTAACGCATGCCTATTCGCATTCAAGAAGGACGAAGGGTTCCTCATATACGTCAATGGCGACGGCAAATCCGTAGAGTTTTCACTTTCCAAAAACAACAGGATGTTTGAAGAGATTGTCAGGAGGGCCCGGGTTCTAAGTACTTTGCTAAAGGAAGGCAAGACTCCGATAGTCGAGCCGTCGGAACTATGCCAGCGCTGCAGGTATTATGAGCGATGCTATGCGGTTCGAGAGAAAGAGGAAAAAGGTGGCGACCTGATTGCAGAACTGTTTGGCAAGAGCAAGAAAAATTGAGTGTGGCGCTCGTCACTCGTGAGCCGCGCTTGTGTGACCTTCCGCCGGGGTGTAGCCTGCGCTGTACCTTTTTCCTCTCGCTCCGAACAGTACTGCCACCAGGAATGCGAATATTCCCGCAGTGACGTAGAACATGAACATGGAGTCCGCCATATCAAACCGAGTCTTGCCTGAATCTTATTATCCTTATCGCATGGCAGGATTTATTGGAATGATAATATCACAAAATAATGGCATTTCATAGTGCGATTACGCAGCTAGAGGAAGCGTAAACGCAAAAGTCGCACCTCTGCGTTCAACGTTATTCTCCGCCCAGATCCTGCCCCCGTGGGCCTGTATGATAGACTTTGAAATGTACAAACCGAGGCCCGTACCTTTATCGGATTTTGTTGCAAATTTTGTGAATAGTCTTGGATAGATTTCTGGGTCAATGCCGCGGCCGCAGTCAATGACCTTGACGAAAGCCCCGCGCCTGGACTGGCCAGCCGTTCCCAAAAGCCCGGATGTGACCACGATGCTGCCTTCGCTTGTGAACTTTGTCGCATTGTCAATCAGATTAGAAAGCACTTCAGAGATCCGAGACCTGTCAGCGAGTACCTGTATAGGTTCAGCTTTTGGATCAAAGCGAATCTCTATCTTCCTTCCAGATGATGCAATACTTTTCTTGACATCCACTATAACATTTCTTATCTCGTCGTTTTGATTTGTTATTTCTTTCTGCAATTCTAGTTTGTTGGATTCGATTCTTGTGACCTGCAGAATGTCAGATGACAGTCGCTCCAACCTTTTGGCGTTTCTGATAATTAATTCAAGCTCGTCCTTTGTTATCTCGACCTTGTCGGTTCCCTCAGACTCCATAATCAGAATGTCTGCCATCCCAAGCAGCGGCTGGACCGGCGTCCTTAGTTCATGAGCTGCTATGTTGATAAACTCTTTCTGCAGTCTGTCGTGCTCTTCTAGCTGCTCGTAAGCGAGCTCTAGCTGTTCGTTGGCGCGCTTTACTTGGTCATAGAGTTCAGTTTGGCTCCACAGACTTTCAAAAATCGACGCGTATGACATGACGCCCGGCCTGCTTTCAGAAAACGTTGATAGCCCTATTGCATCCTCAAAAGTCTCTGCGAGGTCGTTTTTCTGTTCCATCATCAATGCGGCTTTGCCGTCAGTCACCACTACCGTCGCCTTGTATCCTGTCTGGATTTCTCCAATAGCCCTGACGCTGATGCCTTTGTTCTTCCCGGTCAGCGCGCTTTTCATGATATTGTCCGCGCTTTCGCCTTTCATGGCCTGATAAGGAGCGATTAACCTGATTTTTAGCGAATCTGGGCTTTGAGCCAATTTCTCCTTCAATAGGTCAACCATCCCGACCTCAGACTGCCTCTCTATGGAGTTCTTTGACGGAAATAATATCATGATCTCGTGCTGCGCATTGCGTATCAGCCGCTTGTACGTGTCAAGGGCAACGCCGGGATTTCTGATAATATTGATATCTCCATGCTCCTGACCCTCCAGAATCTGTCTTATCCTCTCCTCTGCGTCAATTCCCGAGCTCCAGATTTCTGTGAATAATGAGTTGAACTGCCTGATGTAAGGCGGTTCATTGCTCATCAAGACGCTGGGTGTGGCTTCTCCCTGTTCTACGTTTGAGACTGTAAAGTTGAACTCTTTGTCCGTGACTAGAAAGTTCAGGAGCACCCTGCTAGCGTGCCTGATTTCCATTCCAAGTTCAAGATAGTGTTTCACTAGCGGCAAGTCCTGTACGTCAATGTGCCCGATCCATTTCAAGCCCCGATGGTTTCCATTGCCGTGTTTCTCCAGCACTTCCTCCAGCGACGCTGAGGCTATTTCATGAACCCTGCCAAGGTCTCCAAGCGGCGAGCAGACGTTGAGCCAGCTTGAAGACTCAATCGACCTCCTAAGGTGTCCCGCCAATTCGCCAGGGCTCTCAACAATGGTCGTTCGCTGTGGAGTGAGACCCTGTTCTAACTCTACTATTCTAGCTTCAAGGGGTATGGCCTTGTCCCATAGCGTTTCGAAAAAGTACTGGTGCTGTTCAGCAATCTCTTGCACATTGCTCACTATCAGACGCTTTGGAGGCTTGTCCTTGTCGCTGACTGATGAAGCCGTGTACCATTTCGCATCGCTGATAGAAAAGTTGCCCATCACTTTCTGCAGGTGCCGGACCTCCGCGAAGGCAGTGAATTCCTTACAGTAAACAAGGTTCTCTTTCGAGACTTCTGTGATCAGCCTAATCCTTGCTCCTCTGTTATTCACAGACTCGAATGCATTTCTCACAATGCGGCTGCCTAGGACTGCTGAAGGACCCCACTTGTCTAGACATAGGTCATGTGACCTGGTGATTCTCTGGAGGATTGACAGCGCACAATTCACGATATCCTCCAGATCATGATGTACTTGCGTTATCTCGGCGCCGCTATTATCGATAAATGGCGCGTGTCCCTTGTAGCCGTTCAAAAGCAGACATAAAATATCCTACGTGTATTCAATATAAGTTCGTAAGGAACATTTTCCTAGAAGAAGCAATGGAATTGCTTCCGCGCGCGAGGACTGGTCCCTTAGCACACAGATAAGTAACCAAACGCATCATTAATTGAAAATCAAGGATAGGTCAAGCGAAAATCCTTCTCTCCCGCGCTGAACTGAAAGCTAGTGCCAGTAAGCTTGTATGCAAATGTACCTTCGATCCTATACTGTGCCTCTCCGTTAAACATGCTATCCCATGCATCTGCGGTCAAATTATTGCGCTCCGAGGGACGCGAATCCTTGAGGGTAACGGTCGTATTGGAGACTATGGGAAATATCCCCTCCTGTGAGGCCACAAAACCTTCGGGGCTAACGCCGATATCGCCTGAAGTCATCTTGAGCTTGTCTATGTAGATGGTATAGTGTATCGTTTCTAGGAGTGCAGTATTTCTGTTTGGATTATACACGTTAAACGCGATATTCAGGTCTGCTGTTCTCTCATCTGTCTTTTCCGGTTTTACATCAACGAGTGACAGATGGAGGTCAAGCGGTTGCGATTGGGCAACTTGCCCGGTAGGCGATCCTGAGAAATTGAAAATTCCTGATCCCATGACTATGAACAGAATGATTGCTGCCCCCGCGATTCCGCCGGCGACTGCAAAAACAAATTTTGAATTCACTGCTGAATTTTCTGGCATGTTTCAGCGTTTTAAATCTTCGCTTAATTCCAGCACAAGTTGTCAAGCAAATCCTTATAGTCCTCGCACGAAAAATTGGAGAAGTGCAGTATCACAAGGCTGCTCATCTGGGCCGCGAGCGAGCGCAAAAGGCACAGCTGAAATTGTTCGATTACACCGGCTTTGCAATGCTCACCTATACGATCAAGCAGGGCAAGCAAGGTTTCGAGCCTGTAGGCGACGAGGAACTTGCGGGCAAGATGGTCAGAGGAACTGAGGCGATGCTGTTTATTTGTGACAACGAGGGTTATGCAAAAGCACAGTCGAGACCAATCCCGGCAGAACTGGGAGAAGAAATCTTCAAAAAGATGTTATCTGATGGTATGCCGCCATTTACCGGCAGTATAAAGACCGTATCTTGAGTTTTCAGATCTCTTTTTTCTGGTCAAGAAACCCGAAGGCACTTGGACTAATCACGCTTGTTGGTTGGAATTATTGAAGCGGCAAACTAGGAAATTTGAATCCTATTTCATTTTTTGCCCGCACATGTTGCAAACAAATTCATGCCTGAAGTCTTCTCCCACAATCACCTTGTTATTACAATTTTGACATCTGAGCACTTTCTTCAGCTAGTACTCACCGCACTACATTATTCTAGTAGATACTTAGGTACGTAATAAAAGCAGCTCTGTGGACCTTAGTGGACTACAATCCGCGTGCCCTGTATCTTGCCGTCGACCGCGTCTCTTATCGTGGATGCATCTGACCGTAGTACAACTGTGGGCAATTTTGAGCGCTCTATCACTTTAAGAGCCACCAAATCCATGAGGTCATATTCTCCGGCTGCAGAGTTCTCTGTTCCAAGGATCTCGATGCATTCCTTGACAGAAATTTCCCTGAACAACTTGGCATTCTTGTTCTTGTTCGGGTCAGAATTGTATATGCCGTCGACATCGGTAGCGTTGATGAACACTGATGCCCTGACCTTTTCGGCAATGAGCGCGGCCGTGGCGTTCGTGCTCTGCCCGGGATGCAAGCCCCCCGTGGCTACTATCTTTCCGCTAGCCGCTGCGAAACTCACCTCTTCCAAGTCTCGCGGGACCGACTGAAACGCAGCGTCTCCCAGAGCTGATATCAGCAGCTTGGCGTTTAGCCTGGAAACATCGATCCCAATCAAATCCAGTGTCGCCTCATCGGCACCGAATTCTCTTGCCGTGTTTATGTAATGCCGAGCAATCTTGCCCCCGCCTGCCACAATTATGGGCTGAACGCGTCCACCAATTTCCAGAAGCATTTTGGCATATTGGCCTATCTCCTTTCCGGCCTGATCGCCAAATAGTCTTCCACTTAGTTTGATAACGACTCGTTTCTTAATTGCCATGTCCCCTTCCGCCTCCCATGTACAGCATCTCTTGCTCTCCCAGCACCTTTTTAACGGATCGCTCTACGTTCTCGCGGTTCTCCGCCGTGGTGTATACCCTGAGCATATCAAAAAAGCCAGAGATTGACTCGATAAGTGGCAGGTGAGATATTGGCAGCTCTTTGACGCTCTCCTTGTCGACTACAAGAATCGACATCATCTCCTCTTTGCTGGGTGTAAGGGGCATTGAAGGAACCCTGGAGGCATCTACAAACACATAGTCGCTGGCAATATGAGCCGCCTCCGCGATCCTGCCCGCGAGGGATTGCAGCGCCCTCCTATCCATCTGGTGCCTACCGCGCTTTTGAAGCAGTTTTTCATAGACTGACTTTAGCAGCCGCCTGTCGCGGTAGTCTCTTGCAATCTGAGCAGCATACCTTTGCTTGGCATTCGAATTTCTGCCATCTACGCTGCAGAGTCGTTCAAGCGTCGCTTCGTCAGTGAGGCCAAGGTAGTTTTCGAGGGACGTATCGCTTAACCTGAGCTCTTCGTCTGCGGCAATCATTGACCGCAAGAGCATTACCTCTGCAGCCCTGACCGTCTTGTGAAAGTATACGGCCTTGAACATTTCGTAGCGAGAGATCAACATTGACTCTAGTGAGTTCAGGGCTGATTTGTTAATCGCAAGCCTATTCTTCCAGACTTCAAGGGAGCCGACGATCCTGTGGTAGTCGACCTTTGCGTATTCTGCCCCCGTGAAAAGACCATCGCGGGGCAGATAATCCATAATGTCAGCAGAAAGTCCGCCGGAAATAATTTCATTAAGATACGTGACTTTTGGAGACGCAAATGACAGCTTGCAGGTATGCTCTGTGCTGTGGCCATTTCGGCTCAGGACGTCTGAAATTTCGCTTTGTGTAATTATCTTTCTTCCCATTGCCTCGTGCGTCGTCTTGCAATGATATTCCAGCACTTCTTCAAAAAGGTGAGAAAACGGTCCATGTCCTATGTCATGAAGAAGCGCGGCGAGCCTGAGGTCCTGCACAACTTCAGCATTATCGATGTAACCCTTTGACAGTAGCGCCTCCCCCGCCAATCCTGCAATGTGCATCGTCCCCAGGGAATGTTCGAACCGGGAATGCTGCGCACTTGGATAGACCAGGTGGGCACCTGCGAGCTGCCTGATTCTCCGAAGGCGTTGGAATGTTGGCGTGTCAATAACTTCTTTTTCAACTTGCGTAAACCTGATAGATCTGTGGACAGGGTCTGTAATCTCGCCGACAAAGTCCATATTCGCCATGAATGAAGGCCGGACTTAAACTTTGAGCTTGTTTCTCACTATCTTCATGATTTCTTGGTGGACCTGCTCCCTACTCTTTGAGCCGTCTAGAACCTTCCATTTGAACTGCTTTGCATACTTTGTATAGTTCTTGTATGCTGACGTTGCGAGCTTAGAGTCTGACTCAAATGCGTCCTGCACTTCCGCCCGCTTGCCGGATATAGCCGGATTCACCAAGAGCACGATCACAAGGTCCTCTTTTGGGAGCCCCTTGTCCAAGCGCATGATCCAGTTCGGGTCCATTCCATTTGCCGTGCCGTATGCCAGGTTTGACTGCCAATACCTGTTCATGACAACTATTGTTCCGTTTTCAAGCATGCTCTCTATCTCTTTTTTCTTCTCCCATCTGTTAGCCGAGAAGAGGAGATGCTTTGCCTCAGGGGGGTATTCGCGTTTGTTATCAAGAAATGCCCTAATTTCTGTCCCAATATGCGTGGTATAGTCGGGAAAATCGATAATGACACAGACCTTGCCAAGGTTCTTCAAGGCCTCGAGAAGCATCCTTGATTGGGTAGTCTTGCCCGCCTTGTCAGTGCCTTCAAGTACCACTATCTTGCCTTTTGTTGCCACCGGAAATAGCACAAATATGGATGAATAAAAAGATGTTGAGCAATATTTCCCAGAGAACACTCATTGTTGCATTTTACACCAGGTACAATTCAAGAATTTATTATCCCAGACCAACAAATTAAAATAATAACGGTCGTTTTAACTAGCATTCTCGGGGGATCTGGTTAAGTGAAGGACGAAAAGACTACAATTGCCATATTTGACACCTTCAAAACTAGGAGGAACAAGTTTACAGGCGAGGCGAAGCGGCAGCGTGGGATCATAGCTCACCTAGCCACGGAGCAGAGCCCGGATCTGCGGACGAGGACATCGATAGCACATGCGATTGCAAAGCAGCATGGGATTCTCTGGCAGAATATCTATTCGGGCATATTTCGCGATCTAGATGAAGTTTTGATACCTGCCGGGGTAGTCAAGGAAGGGGGGAGGCTGCCTCTCCGGCGGGGCCCAAAGGCACTCCAGCTTGAGGGCGTGCCGTTTTACGAGCTGACCGACGCGGGTATGCTTGACGCATCATCAATCGAGGAGCTAGGAGACAAAAGGTTGGAGATCCTAAGGACCTACATTTCGTCGCTATCTTCAAGCGATTCGGATTCGAAGGCAATGAGAGAAGGAATCCTGTTTCTGATACAGGTAGCGCCGTCCTTTGTATCTAAAATATTGAATGACTACATCTACTCGTATAGCATGGGGATGATTGATAGCATCGCACCGCTGGATGCGAAAAAATTGCGCTCGGTGATCTCGGAACACATAGGTGTTGAAAAAGAGCTCGTCGAGGCAGTCATTGCGATGAAAGACAGCCAGCGAGAAACCGTAAGCGACTTTTTTAAAACTTTGACCTAGCGACCTTCGTGCCCGCACGAAGCACATCGGTATTTTTTCTGCTTGCCTTTGCATCCTTCGCAACGCCAAATCCTCGCGGTTTTGCACTTGGGGCAGGAAAAACTCTCTGACAATTCGCCCGGTCTTACCTCTTTTCCACAGGCGTTGCAGCTTGGCATGTCGTACGAGCCCGCATACATTTGCATGCATATCACTCCCGGAACTATTTTTACTTTTATCGGATTTTTGCCGGATAAACGAAAGGATTTATACCATTCAGCCGATGTTACCATATGGGCATTGGAAGATACATGGCAAAAGAGCTGGCAAAGGAATTGGACAACAGGTCGCGCGAATTCTATGAATTTGTGATGCCAGCAATTGACATGGTCGAAGACGGCAATGAGCTTGTTGTCGTGATCGATTGTCCTGGCTTTGCCAAGAAGGACATTAGCCTTCGCATTACTGACAACATTCTCTCCATAAGCGCGAAAAGAGAGCAGGAGGAGTCGCTTGGCACCGTCTACTACCGGCACAGACCATTAAAGATCGACAAGAAAATTGTCCTGCCGATTTCGGTAAAGGAAGAAGAAAAAGTCGTAGGCAGAGCAGCATACGAAAGCGGCGTTGTGACATTGCGAATACCAATACCGAAATCGACCAACATCCCGATCGTTTGAATTTTTTCTTAACGACAGGCTAGGCAACACGCAGCCGGACGGGAAAGCATTCGAATAAAAAAAAGGTGTGCTAGACTTCAGGTTCGTTTGGCCACATCATCTTGCGCATGTCCTTTCCCACCTTTTCCAGCTGGTGGTTCTCGATGTCTTTCATGTAGCGAGAGAAAGAGTTCTTGCCTTCCTTTTTGTACATACTGACCCACTCTTCTGCAAATGTACCTGACTGGATTTCATTGAGCACACCCTTCATCTTTGCCTTGGCATCTTTGTCTACGATGCGGGGGCCGCGGGTAAGGCCGCCATAGCGAGCTGTCTCGCTTACTCTGTTGTACATCCCGGTGATCCCGTACTTTTGCACCAAGTCCACTATCAGCTTTAGCTCATGAAGGCACTCAAAGTATGCCACTTCGGGCTGGTATCCCGCTTCAACAAGCGTCTCAAATGCATTCATCATTAGCGCGTGAGCGCCCCCACAGAGGTCAACCTGTTCGCCGAACCAGTCAGTCTCCACCTCTTCTTTGAAAGTAGTCTGGAGAACTCCTGGTCTTGTACTGCCGATTGCTTTTGCAAGCGCAAGCGACCTGTCAAGTGCGGTGCCGGTATAGTCCTGATAGACAGCCACAAGCGATGGTGTACCAAACCCTTCCTGGTAGAGTTCCCTTACTCGCTGGCCCGGTCCCTTTGGCGCAACCATTATCACGTCAACATTTTTTGGCGGCATAATCCATTTCCAGTGAACTGCTGCGGCGTGAGAGAAGCTCAATGCCTTGCCTTCGGTCACGTGCTTGGCAATTTCCTTCTTGTAAGTATCTGCCTGCTCCATGTCCGGTATCAGGATATGGATAATGTCACCTGCTTTTGCAGCGTCGGACACTTCCATAACCTTGTGCCCTTCGTTTTCCGCCTGCTTCCAGGTCTTGCCACCCTTTCTGAGACCAACAACTACGTCAAGCCCAGAATCTTTCATGTTGGATGCCTGGGCGCGTCCTTGTATTCCATAACCGATAACTGCAACGGTCTGCTTCTTTATGGGGTCAATCCTGACCTGATTGTCAAGCCACTTCTTTGCGGGCATGAAATGAGTCGCAGAGATCTATTATATTATTGTATAGAGCGCCGGTGCACTGACATCAAAATGCGATCTTTGCCATGATCTGCGTTATCCGTTCTTGTGATCCCGAGTATTGAGGTAGCACTAGCGCCTAGGACAGAGTGGTATTTTCATACGTACTTTACTATTTAGTCACCTTCCAGAGAGTTCCCTTGAAGATGAAGACGTCTGCTCCGCTGAGCTGGTCAACGGGTGCGAAGAGGATCCCCGCGATAGTTAACTCTCAGTTAGTGGGAACGTTTCCTTCTATTGTGACAGGCGACGACGGCGCAAAGACCTGTGCATTTTTTGTGCGAGCGTCGGCTGAGGAATGGAATTCGGCTTTGACGGCTGGGTCAGCTGCATCCTTTGTGAAGCCGCATTTCGTAAAGACGCCGCAGGGTCCAATGATCGTTGCCTACTGCATGGTGACCTCAACTGATTCAGGGATTGAGCCGTTTATTTCAGAAACCGCTATCTTTCCTCGCCTTTTGAGCATGCCAACGCATCGAGAGATCGCTGAATTATTGCAGTATCGAAAGGAAGCGTTCTTTGTAATATGCAACGAAAAGGGCGCATGCCTTTTCAACTCAAAAGCACGGGTATTAGACGACTGGGTGTCAGAACTTGCAGAGAAATCAAAGGCCTTTGACGAGGGTAAGCAGATCTCAGATGAAAAGACAGCAATAATGTCGCTCTACTGGTACCAGGAAAGGTATAATCCATCATGCAAGATATTTGAAGTCACGCACTAGATCTCTGTGGAATGTAGGTGAGCCTGTCTTTGTAGGAGCGGCAGTATTTTCCTTTGAATGAGCCTGTCAACAGCGTTCACATCCGCGTCAAAGGAAACCAAAAGCAAGTGCTTGTCCTGAGTCGGTATTGAGGCTCTTGTGAGATGCTCGTACCTGGTTATCGAATAGAGGGTCTTGCCCATCTTGTTCTCCCAACTTTGCCTGGTCGAGTGTCGTATGACTGACAGCAAGGCGTTCTTGCGCGTTTCCTCATATGTCATTAGTGGGGTCAGCCCTTCCCTGTACTTGTATGCTACAATGTAGCCGAGCCGGTTGACAACACAGGAAAATCGAATGGATTTATCCAGAGTCATCACGTGCGCAGGCAGGTCAAGGAACAGTGAATCAGAATTCTCTTTGGAGATAAGCCCTCCCCTAGGTTAACAATCGTCTACAGATGTAATAAACAGGCGTTAATCTGTAAATATCATGTTGCATAAGGATAGTCACCCTGTGCGATGTGGTTCGCGGGCAAACGCAGTAGGTTTAGGCTTGCTGTCTTGCTTACAAATCACCAACACAGGGTACTTGTTCTAATTACTCAAAAAGATAGTCGAGTCAATACGCGATCCTAAAATCAATGCTTGCTTCTGATTATATAGGGTCAGCCGGATAGTGTCGCAGGATGCGTCTGCTGCATTTTATTCCTGCTGCAATGTTCATTGCTTTGCTATTGCCGGATGGAGTCCTATCAACAGCTCAAACTTCCGGGTCTCGTCCCGGCTACATCTATGATAACGCGGATATCATTGGCGCGGACTATGAAACGCGCATCGACCGTTATGTCCGGGAACTCGACGACGCGACCACTGCAGAGGTGGTCATTTACACAATTCCAAGCTTTGTAGGACACGGAATTGCAAAGAACGGACAAGAGCTCCAAGAGCGAGACATGCTTGCCAACTTTATTTTCAATGAAGTCTCACTGGACGGGGTAAAGGGCATAGGCAAGAAGGAGAAGA
Organism: Nitrososphaera sp.; assembly: GCA_022545875.1. Classification (GTDB taxonomy): domain Archaea; phylum Thermoproteota; class Nitrososphaeria; order Nitrososphaerales; family Nitrososphaeraceae; genus Nitrososphaera. The sequence goes on along the minus strand of JAKEIF010000271.1, from coordinate 6,075 downwards.
GTAACGGCGTCCTCATACTGTTATCACTTGAGCGAGACAGCGGGGGAGGCTCGATGCGGATCGAAGTTGGGCGTGGGCTTGAAGGCAACATCACGGATGGCACGGCAGGAGCGATACTAGATTCTTTCCTCGTACCTGCCAGGCAGGAATACGAGTCGTCTGGTAACGCTAGCGTTTTTGACCAAGCATTTCTCGATACTGCAATTTCGGTTGGCACAAGGACAGGATACCAGAGCGGCGATCCCGGTTTCCAGACGCCAGCATTAGTCTCTGACAGCCCTTCAATAGATGACGCTGAACTATTTCTCGACTATGCAATGCCGGGCATATTTGTCGCTTTCATCGTCGCAATGATTGTGCTTTCGTGGATCCGTCGCAAGAAAGGCAGGCGAAGGTATGGCACAGGCTATGGTGGTTGGGGCGGCGGATCCAGTGGAGGAGGTTTTGGTGGCGGCTCTGGAGGAGGCGGAGGTGGAGGCAGTTCCGGCGGTGGCGGCGCCGGAAGGTGATTCCACGATTATATATGGCAAGGACTACACAATCGCAGCAAATTGGCTCGCAAGATGGCAATCATTGGCGGAATAGCAGCGGTCGCGATCGTTGCAATCATCATTGGTGTGCTGTATTCAATGTATTTCTCAGGATTTAACTCCGCGCAGTCCAAAGACGAGAACGTAAGAAGGCTTTCTGCGGACGTCGATGCACAGCTTCAGCGCCGCTACGACCTGATTCCTAATCTCATCGAGTCGGTAAGAGGCTATATGGAGTTTGAATCAGAGCTATTGCAGAATGTCACGCGGCTCAGGACTGACTGGCAGAGGGCAGAGACGGTGAATGAAAGAGTTGAAACCAGCAACCAGCTCGAAGAGGCCCTGAGTAAGATAATCTTGGTCTATGAATCATATCCAAATATCAAGGCAGATCAACAGGTCACACGTTTAATGGACGAGCTTGCGGGCACCGAGAACAGGATTGCTGTAGCAAGAACTTACTACAACGACGGCGTTCGGGACTATAACACACACCTCCGGACTTTTCCAAATAACATGTTTAACGAAAGTGGGTTCCTTGGCGCCGGCGCATGGAACCAGCAGCCATACCCGCCTTACGAGGCTAGCCCTGCGGCTCAGAACACGGTTCCCCAGGTAGACCTAACGAGCTAGAGGAAGCCGGACGACTGGAGGAGGTCGCTGTCCCTAGTCCATCTCTTTCCAATGTCAGTCCTGTAAAACATGTTGGGTATCATGATGTTTGAAACTCGCGCGTATGCTTGGTTCCTTGCGTCTTCCATGGTGGGACCGGAGCCTGTAATCACAAGGCAATAGCCTGACCTGCCGGCAACCCTCCAGTCATTTTCGACCTTCTTGACTTCTCCTAGGTGCACGCCATCCGTGTTGTTCTTTTTGAAGAGAATAGCGGCGTCTTCAGAGTATTTCTTAAAAGTGCGCTCGTCGTTGAATGGAAAAGGGGGAAGGGCCACCACTACCCCCACCTGAAATCCCTTCTTTGTGCGAAGCTCGCTGGCATCTCCGCCTGCAATAGAATGTAGGAACTTGCTCCATTCGCTTGTCACTCCTTCCATCTGTATTGAAATCGTGGGATAACCAAATCTCGAAGTAAATTCCAGAGGATATATGGTCTTGCTGTTTGCAATGCAGTTGATGTCTATGTAGCCACAGTATTTCGCATCGACGAGTCTGTCTTTCATTTTCCCCAGCGTAAGATCAAATATCTTGTTTCTTTGGGACCACATCATCGACGTTCCCATCTCGCCCGTGCTAGGTCCAATATCTCCGGGAAACAGCCGCTTGTGTTCAAAGTTGATGTTGATGGGAGTGGCGAAATCCTTGCCATTAAAGAACGCCCCAACTCCTACTTCTACACCGGAAGCATATTTTTGAATCTGAAAGATCCGGATCTTGTTCGACCAGTTCCTTTTGTAGTGGGCAAGGACATCAATGACGTCATTGCCGTCCTCTTCCTGCCCTACAAATAGCAGCTCCTTTTCATTTTGGGCCTTGCCGCTTGGCTTTATGACATACCTCTGGGGGTTTCCTTGAACGAACCTTATGGCTTCGTCAAAATCCGAAAAATTCCAATTGGGAAGCACTGACACGCCCGCCTTGGCAAGTTCCTGCTGTCCGTATTCTCTTTCATTCTCAAGCCTGTCGGTATACGAACTCCCGCCTACTACTTTCTTCCCCTCCGCTCTAAGCTTGTCCGCCGTCCTCCCAAATCCAATGTCATCAAAAACTACGACATCTGCCCACTCAACAAGGTTGTCCCAAGCACTTACCTTTTCCACAAAACCGTCTCCCACATCTTTTTCGGTGTCGCTTTGGACAAAGAACTTGACTTCATTATTTTCCTGCGACACTCTGTAAGCCAAGTCAAGACTAAGTGCTTCTGGAGACACAAACAGAAATTTCATATCACATCAAAATTGAAAGCTGCTCATCGTAATGCGATTATACCAACACAGACGATGTTAATAAAATTTTTTTATAAAGTGCGGATGCAGCGTTGCGCGACCAATTCATCGATTTCATAGTTTTGCATATCCATAGCAAGAAAGACATCGATCGTTCAGTGTCTGTTATGACCACTACATACACACGAGTTTATCTTTGGAAATTCCTCTCAACAATGTAAGAGTTGCCTGAAAGGGACATGGGAGGTCGCCGGAAATTAGAATAATGGCAAGAGTGCTGGCAGGTGCCGGAGCAATAGCTTCTGCAGCAGCCTCGGCAATCTATGTTCTGCCATCATTTGCTGGTTCGGGGTTTCCCTTCGATATTCTTCCCTGGGCTCTGGCGGTTACTCTGGCATCCCTGGCGGCACTTGTTACTTTGATACTAAAGTCCGTAATGATCCCATTGAAGGATGTGACGGAGGCGGTTCGGGTAATCGCGAAAGGCAATTTCAAGGTGAGGGTCTATCCAGGCAAGATAACGAAATCTACTGTAAGAAATGCTAACGAGTTTGACAGGGCAATATTGATGCTCGAGCTCTTGAGAAGAAAAGTCCTAGAAGTAAAGAAGGATCTCAACGAATCCATGAAGCAAAAGGCCGTTGACCTGCAACGGATTAATGATGAGCTTACTGAAAATGAGCAAGTACTGAAAAAAGCCAATTCACAGCTCGAAGCACAGGCGGAAGAGTTCAAGCGAGTAAATGAAGAGCTTTTGCGCAAGAACGACCAGCTTTTGCAGACAAACGCCAAGCTAAAGGATTTGGACCGGATGAAGGATGATTTTGTTTCAGTTGCAGCTCAGGAACTCTGCATCCCCCTTGAACCAATACTCGATTCAGTAGACCAGCTGGAGCAGGGGACGATGGCTGACGAGGACGCTTGGAAATCGATAATATCTGGATCCCGCCGGCTCGTAGGGGTTGCAAACAACATCCTTGATGTAGGCCGAATTGAAGGTGGAACTTTTGAATACAAGATGGCCCCAGTCAGCATAAAGAAGCTTCTTGACGAGGTTTCGTCAGCCTTTTCGGGTCAACGTGGCAAGATTGCAAGTGCGAAGCTGAATATTGACATGGATCCGGATGGTGACATCATGATGACTGGCGACAAAAAGCGTCTATTACAAGCACTTTCTGCTATCATTGGTAACTCTATCAACTTTGCCAAAGAAGGCGAAATCACAGTTCAGGTGCGCGCAAATCACGACGAAGGATCTGTCAAGATCCAGATAACGGATGAGGGACCATCATTCCCTGCTGACATAATCCCTGTTCTCTTTGACAAATACGCCGCGCGGATGAGGGAAAATGAGCGAGGCACAGGCCTTGGGCTTTTTATTACAAAAACAATCATCGAGGCTCATGCTGGCACCATTTCGGTGGGGAATAACTCTTCAGAAAAGGGTGTCGTCTTTACCATTGCACTGCCAATCAGCATCAGGAAGAAAGTATCGCAGCTAGCACAGGCATAATCTCTGACATGGGTTATCCGGACTTTGCAAAGTCCCATGCGGAAAAGAATTTCGGGGAGATTTCAATCACTACTTCCGTTCCGTTCTTGGCATTGTCCATGAGCCTCTTTGCCAACGGATGATCAAGCGTGCCGAGGTACTTCAGGTTGATCTTCTCCATGACCGCTAAATTTTCCTGTGCGTCTTCGGATATTCTGGCCTCTCCGCGTCCCTTGACACCCTTGTACGGGAAATTGTCATCGTCAATTGAAAAGTAAATTCTGTCGGGGTTTGCTCGAATATTCTCGACTTTCCTCGCTCTTTTTTCGGTACCAGTATACAGTTTACCCGAGTTGCTGTCGTGATAGAACCAAACAGGCTGAATGACTGGATAGCCTTGGGGATCAATGGTGGCGAGCTGCATGTTTAGCTTATTTTCAAGGAATTTTTGAACCTCGGGCTCGGTCACCTTGGAGGGCATCCCGGGAATGGCTTGAATAAGTTTCATCGCACATAGATCGTTGTATTAGTATAAAAAGCGACTGCGTCATTTTGATGTAGACGTCAAGGATATTGGTCTCATGCATACTCACCCTCCCCCTTCGGTGCTCTCTTTGTTATAAGGAAAGTTCACTATTTCAGTACGGATGAGCGCAGCGATAGAATGCACAAAAAGGCCGCAAACAGGGGAGAGAAGGCATCAAACCTAGGAAAGAGCCCGCACTTGTTCATACAAAGAAACCCAAGCCGCTGCCATCAAGAGGACACGAATGTCTTCCGCCTCTCAAGCAGAGGTATGGATATTGCAAAAGATGTGCCCGAAGGAGTACTCCGTGTGAGAAATGCTCTTACTGCTATCTCTGCCACCCGTTCAAGGAAATGGAAGAAATAGCCAAATACAATTACCTGCAACGAATGGCGTCCTCTGATTTGATGCTACGCTAGCTCTTGTATTTTGAGTACAGCCAGACTCCGCCTACTACTGCGATGATCAATATCAGCACTCCCGCAATGACTGGCGCGAGCAACTGGATCAAAAATCCCGCGACTGCGAGAAAGATAACCAGTATTATTATTGCCACAGCAATCGCTGCAACTGTTCCCAGAACCACACCTATTGCTGTCCAACTGACTAGTTATGCAATTGATTGAAAACTTCTAGTACGATGCATCTTTAGTAGGTAAGGCTAATTACGGTACAAGGCGGCGGATTGCTAGCTAACTTCGATTTCCTTTCTTTTTCCGTCGAGGCATATTCTGTAGTTATCGAGTATGTCCCTGCCCAAGAGGGCCCTAGCAGGCGTTCTCTCTGGAAAGTCGAGGCAGCCCACATGTACATTGTCATGAACTTGGCCGAACACTTCTATGGTCACTTCATAATAGGGGATGTGGATTATCCCTGCCCCAGTCACTGTTTCATCGCTCCCTGCAAAAGAGAGGTTAAGTTCATTTGCAATGTAAGTGGGCATGATTGTCTTTGAAGATGCAAAATCAAGGTGAGCATCAACATTTATCCGCTTGTTGCTCCCGGCATCAACTATTCCCATGCTGACCAGCGGCAAATTATTCTTGTACGGGATCAGCATCTTTTCCAATGATTTTCTTTCCAACAAGTATAACATAGCTTACCTAGAATAATTATATGATCCTCTTGATTGTCATTACAAAATACAGAGCCTCCTAATTGCACGCTCATTCGACGTTGACAATATTTATTGTCTATATGCAGGATTGAGGGCAAGTTAGGAGGCGCTCGCTTATGAGGCGGTTTTGTACCGTTTTACGTTAAGGTGAATGCTGCCTTGTCACTGATTCCGACAGGTAGGCAGTACGGCGTGCTTCAAACTGCCGGGAATTTCACTCCTTCTTTATCGTGCTTTCATCCATCCAAAATACTTCCCACAAGTGCCCGTCAATATCTTGAAAATTGCGCCCATACATCCAGCCATGATCCTGTGCGACTCTGGCTTCCATTCCGCCGGCGGCGAGAGCTTTCGTCATCATCTGATCCACTTCCTCTCTCTTTGCAACGGATAAAGCGATTATCACTTCTGTATCTTTTGAAGTATCGCAGATTTCCTTTTTGGTGAACGTCTTGAAGAATTTCTCAACCAGCAACATCGCAAAGATGTTTTCTCCAACAATCATGCAT
>JAKEIF010000270.1 GCA_022545875.1 Nitrososphaera sp. | reverse complement strand
GGTCGGCTTTCACTGCCTCTCTTATGGATGAGCCAAAGTCTTCGACCGTATCCTCAAACGCTCTCCTGAGTATATCGTCCCTTTCATATCCCATCCCAACTCTTTGTGGGAATCCATGGGAATAAACTAGGATATGTAACATTTTGACAGATACTACTTTTGCACGCTACAATCTTCGGTGCGTCAAGCATATTTACAGCAAGATGCCATTCCGTGGTCACAAGAACGGAACCGGCCGTTCAGATCTAACCTCCAATTAACACGAAGCTCAGCAACATCACTCGCAATAGATTAATATCAACAGGCTACCAGTTTCTTTATGACCAAGGTTTTCAACGGCAGGTCAGCCACCGAGGAATACATGTCAACTCATTCGCTTACGTTCTCAACGCCCGAGATGACGCTAAGAAAGTTTGCGCTCTGGCTCGGGGAGCAGGTGAGCATCAAAGGCGAGCGAGGTCCCCGGCTTTTGCTGTACATCGAGGAGAAGGGATCAAAGAAGGAATCTGACCTGGCGCCAGAGACGGACGACTCTTTCAAGCCGTCCGGCGCGGTTACTGACATGTACAAAGGAGTTGAAACATTTCCAACATCCCAGATGAGCCCTCCCACTATGTCGCCGCTGGAAGTGGAATCGGAAGGCAAGTTCTGCATCAGCTGCGGAAGCAAGTTAAAGGCAGCTGCCAAGTTTTGCAGCAAGTGCGGTACTGCGCAGGCCTAGCGCTTCTCCTGCCTTTCCTTTGATTTCATATAGCATTCGTTGCACACCGACTCGGAGAACAGAAAGTTCAGCGAGTAAAACAATACCCTGCCGCATGACTCGCAGGTGCGCATGCATTTCTTTTCAGTTATCCCATGAATAAACCTAGCATCCGCAAGACGGAAATAGAGTGTTATGGAATGGCGATCACTTGAAAAGGACGAGGCTTGTAATAACAGGCAATCCGGGAGTAGGTAAGCATACAAGCGCCAAGATAATTGCAGAAAAACTGGGCGCAGATATCGTTGACATCAACAGAGTTGCCCTTGACAATTCAGCAATTGCGCGCAAGACCGATCACGGCCTCGACGTCGACTTAAAGAAACTAGGCAATCTCATTGCCAGGATGCTCAAGTCGAAAAAAGACCTCATTATAGTTGGCCACCTCGCACCCTATGTTGTCAAACCCGCAGACATTACCATGGTAGCAGTCCTCCGGAGGTCGCCGTACTCGCTGCAGGACACTCTGGAAAAGCGCGGGTACAGCTATTCCAAGGTGCGCGAAAACACATCAAGTGAGATCCTTGGAGTGTCGCAGTACGACGCGATAAAAGCATTTGGCAAAAGGAAGGTGGCGGAATTCGATACTACCGAGAAAAAACCAGACGAAACTGCCACTGAAATAATGGCTACATTGAAAAAGCAATTGCGTAGGAGGACAGGCATAGTGGACTGGCTATCGCTTGTTTCGGACGAGAATGACATCCAGCGTTTTTTTGAATACTAGGCCAGCAGCATGTCAAGATACCCCTTGAACATCGGATAGAAAATCGTCTAGTGGTCGTCCATCTATAGTCACGTTAATGAAATCCAGATCGGAATGAACGGCATCCATCGAGTACCCCCGATCATCTTTTACCAGAAATCTCCCTTGAGGTCCACCAACTGGAGAATAAGCCGACGTAACTTGGTTATAGGTCAGGAAAAGGACGTATTGCTCACCTGCTTTCATGACATGATAATCCGCGTCCGATCCTGATGTGAGTAATTGAACGGCAACCGTACTTCCTTCAGGCAAGTCGCCTTTGACTATTTTTGCGACTCTTACTTCAAAGTCTGTTAGTCTTATTTCCCTTGCCTTGGGATGGCTGTGAACCTTGACGCATTTGTCGACGTCCGCCACAGCTATTACATCCGCGTTTGACATTATCTCGTCAAGTCTAGTGAATCCAATTGTCATCGCTGATGCGCTATTGCCGCCAGTTGACGCGTTCGTTCCCTTAGGACAGGGGACTTCGCCATAGCGATTTGTCTGGTCAAGCGCGTACGCTATAGCAAATGTGGCAACGACTGCGCCGGCCGCCACAATCGCAATTACCTTCGCAAGCCCCTTTCCACCAGCGCCGCCGATTGAACTCAACTCTGTCCAATGTCATTGTAGCCCTTGAGGTATATTGGGACCGAAAAGGAAAGAGCACCTTTTTCCCTCCGAGGTTAAGAGACGATCGAACCTGATGATTGGGTTGGTCACCATCAGGTAGGATTTATTCAAAAAATTAGGAAAGGGGAAAATCCCCACTTATCGTGGTGACGTCTTCGGCTGTCGTGTATTGCACTAGACCATTTACCGTCACAGACCCAACGCCTGATCCAGCACCGTTATCGTATACTATGATACTGAACAGGGTGCAGGTAAAGTCCTGGGTATAGCTGCCTTGCTCTGTAAATACAAATTCTGCACCTCCAGAATCACTCGTATCGCAGGTAATCGTAAATTCGTTGGCTCCTGCCCCCAACGGCCCGCTGATGCTAAAAGTAAATTGCCCGCTGTGGCTTGGACCTCCGGCGCCGCCGAAAATTTGTAGCGATTGACTGACTCCAGGGGTCGGATCAAAGGAAACGTCATTTAATGAAACCGCTTTGACAGTTCCTACATTGATTTGTGTTTCAGTCGCCGAATTTGCAACAGACTCTTGAATGTTCGTTTGTGTTTCAGTTGCTGAAGTTGAAACCGAGTTCTGAATTGCCATTACCGCAGACGTTATGGCGGCAAGCACATCATTATGGTCAGGGTTTGCAGCGTCAGCTCGTGGTGCTAGAACCAGAGCCACCACTAGCGCGCTTAGAGTTATGGAAAGGTATTTCCACTTCCTTTCTGTGAAGTTTGCCATAGAGTGTCGCCAAAGGTCGATTATTAAAGGGACTATGGAACAAAATCAACTTAGTTCTTGGATTCGAAATTTGCTATAGTTTAGATCTTTCTCCTACTCAGATTAGGTTAGCAAGCCCACTCCTGACGATAATCAGCAAGTTATTTTTCATCTTGCAGCTGACAATAAGGTACCAGACTCTCGCGACGATATTATGGGTGACTATTCCTTATTTGCTGCCCGTTCGCTTCAATCTTCAATGCCCTGCCTGTCAAACATACAGGCACCAATAGCATTCTCGCTAATTATCATGTATTGATTTTCTCAACAATCGCCGAGCTTTCTAACGATATTTGCCGTTCTGAAACGTAGAACGGAACGCGAAACACGTTCTAAAAGGCAGATTTACCTATCGCATCCCGCTAACCATAGACGAAAATGTCTGAACAAAAGACAAAGAACAAAAGAATGCTCGCACTGATTGCGGGAATACTCGCAATGGGCATGGTTGGAGCCAGCATAGCTGGCGGCC
>JAKEIF010000269.1 GCA_022545875.1 Nitrososphaera sp. | reverse complement strand
CTCGCAGCCATTCGTCCTTGCAGACGAGCTTTCTACTTTAGAAAAAACTGTCAAGAGCTGTAAGGTATGGATGATTAACGGCAGTCTTCGCAGAGATACTGCCTCGTTTGGACGTTCCGGTAATGTGCGACATTGCCGCAAAAGCACTTGATCCTTGCATCAGGATTCCAATCCAAAGCTACAACAATCTCATTTGACATACCAGAATATGGATGAAGTTATCATCGCTTATAGAGGGAGCATCTGGTTCGACTAGAACAACTTTTGAGAACCCTGCAGTCCCTGTCTGCCCCAGTTTCGCGTATATCTGCAACAATACTTTCATCACACCCTTATGGGCATATTCATACAGTGATTGACCGTAGCGAATACTGTTGTGATGTACAATGCAGGATTTGATTCTCCTACGCAGATTCAGCGTCCATCTTGCAAGCAAACACTACACGGAGCATCGCCTGTCCATAATGATAGCAGAAACGGCTTCAATTACGCAAATTTGGCAACATTAAGAGGGCTATTATCGGCAAGTATTAGCTAATTGCATAGTGAAAAATTCAATCAAATTTGGACTTGCCGCGGCTATATTGGGCGCGGTAATCGCCTCGACCATCTATTTGCCAGATCCGGGGCTTAGAGGAAGCGAAAGTGGCACTACTGACAATTCTGCCGCTGCTTTGGAGAAAAAGGTTCTCCGTGTTGGATACTTTCCAAACATAAACCATGCTCAAGCGGTAATAGGCTTCGGCAACGGGGATTTCCAAGAAATAATTGGAGACAACGTACAAGTCAAGACGCAGATTTTCAGCGCTGGTCCGTCGGCAATTGAGGCTATGCTTGCTAGTCACATAGACGTAGCGTACATTGGCCCAAACCCGGCAATCAATGGCTATGTGGTGTCAGACGGCGAGCTATTGCGAATAGTCGCAGGGGCAACAAGTGGTGGCGCTGTATTTGTTGTAAGAAATGATGCAGGCATTGACGGCCCTGAAGATTTTGCAAACAAGAAATTTGCGTCGCCACAGCTTGGAAATACCCAGGACGTAGCATTGAGGCAATATCTGGCCTCGAATGGGTATGAAACCAGGGAAAACGGGGGTAACGTAGATGTTCTGCCAGCCAAGAACTCTGATATTGTCACTCTGATGCTAAAGAAAGACATCCATGGTGCTTGGGTGCCTGAACCGTGGGGCGCCAAACTGGTCAAGGAAGGCAACTCAAGGATATTCCTAGACGAGCGGGATTTATGGCCAAACGGCGATTTCGTGACAGCTAATGTTATCGTCAGGACAGACTATTTGGAGAAAAACCCGGATGTTATCCGAAAGTTGCTTGAAGCACACGTTGAAGAAACTAAATGGATAAACGATAACCCCGAAGAAGCGATGAGAATATTCAATGCGGAACTGAAAAAGATAGCAGGCACCTCGATACCTGAAGATGAATACCAAGCTGGGATGTCGCGAATGACTGTGACATACGATCCAATCAAGTCGTCATTGTTCAAGTCGGCAGTAGACGCATACAGCATTGGGTATCTAGAGGAAGAGCCTGATCTGTCAGAGATATATGATCTCACATTGCTCAACGAAGTCCTTGAGCAGAAGGGACTAGAGCGCATAGACTAAGGAAATTATGGCTCGTCCCAATCTTCTCTTTTCTAGAGTTAGAAATTGGACAATATTAGCCATCTTGTCCTGGCCTTTGCACTGTTGATTCTGCGGCTGATAAAACCAAATGAGGTGTATGGCATCCGCTGATTATGATACAGCACCCGTAGCTTCAAATCAACCACTACCAAGTTCAAAGTTACGTGAAGATGCTACTTAAATTTGGCATGATTGAGGAAATCACAGAGCCATTTTCTGGTTTCATAATTACTCATAAGGGCTTGATTCTTTTGGAAATGTTTGACTATGTAAGGAACCAAGGCGAATGAGAACCTTCGACCAGCGGGGGCATTACATTCACTTTCAGAACAGCATGTCATGATGCGAGCGCCATGTGGGAGAAGGACCTAGTTGCATGGTTGGCTGGGCGTATTATCTATTAGCTTGTGTCGGTGATTGTATTATCCGCGATTATTGTTTGATACGCTAGGTCCTAGACGCTGTTACATTTGCGGGCGTCAAGCGCTTATAGAAACGATGGTACCCGTCAATGTAACAGAACTCAACCGAGAGTGATTTGTAGGCAAAGGCCAGCCATTCTCGATTCAGTTCATTGATAACCCACAATAATAGAACGCTCTGCAACAGAGGTGAATTTGTGCTGCCACATTGTGACGCGTTTGTTCTATAACGATTATGCGCTATACGATACAACCTGCAACGGTTGCCCGCCAAGCAAAAGAAGCAAAACTCGCGCCAGCCCCGCGGCACTACAAAAACAAAGCCGTACATCTTGATAGCCGATACTTCGCCATATTCTCTCAATTTCTTGGGTGGCATATTCGAGTTTGCAAACTATAACGTCAGGACAGCCCAAATTGCTGAAGAGTGCATAGAAATTTTCAGGGGAATGAAGGAAAAACTGGACATTGTCCTGCTAGACAGCGCGATCGCCGGCGAGAAAGGAGTCGAAGTCATTCTAACTATCAGGCGGGAAAAGCCAGAGCAGAAAATATTGGTTGTAGTAGACGAGGATAATGCACGGGCAGCTGCAATGCGGGTCGGCGCCGATGTTGTTGTCATGAAGCCCATAACGCCGGAGGCAATACTGGGAAAAGTCAACGATATGCTCATTGAGAAACAGACCTTTATGGAGCGAAAGAGGGCAAAGTTTCAGCGCAGAAAATAATCTGAAAATCTCATGAGCTGATCAATACCCGTTTGGTGAACTGATACCGTTCCTTCCGCCGGTTGAGAGAGAAGTCGGGATGCTCGGGAAAGTGATGGACCTCTCTGATTGCTTAGGCTTATTTCAAGTATCCATAGCATGTATGTTGTACCGTTAAAATCTACCTAGTAGCGCAAGCCCCACGCTTTGATGAGCCGGCATAAGTGACATATGCTGACTAGGAGTGGCTTGGTCAGGTAATAACGTGCGATAAAGCATAAAGCCACCGCGGCGCATCAAGCAGAGATTATCAAGTGCGCCAAGCGGCTTCAACTGATTAAATCACAAATGATATCAATTTGTCCGGCAGCGCAGACCATTGATGAGGTTAAGAGCAGCGGCCTGCGCCTGCCGAGGATGATGATTCTAGCCGTGAACCGT
>JAKEIF010000268.1 GCA_022545875.1 Nitrososphaera sp. | reverse complement strand
GTGTACAATTTCGTGCTTCATATGCCATATGCGTTGACCGACTATAGAGAAGTATTGTACTCTCCAATTCCTACCAATAGAATCGCACTGATCTCAGATCCACACTTTCAAGCTAATATGCACTAAGGAAGACCGTTGGAAGCAGTATACGATCGTACCTCAGTGGTACAGAGGTTTAGCGGTACTGTCCACCGATATGACACCAACACGTATCCCTACTCGAGTCTCGCCCTAACTGCCCAAGGTGAGAACGTAGAGGTCCGAGAGTATCGTCCCCGTTGAAGAGTTTATATCGTAACCCTAATGTATCAAGCTCAAATCTGTCATGCTTCAGGCGACTGTTACTAGGGAGAACAAATATGTTCTTGCCATATTTCTGGCTGTTGTAGCAATTGGCCTAGTGACAGCAACAATTCTGTATCTTGCCGTTGACAAGTATTATCTGCTCTATTACTGGGACGCGATTTCGCATCAAGTTGCTGCCCGAAAACTTGTAGATTGGGGCGAAAATCCTGGCTTGGGGCAGATCGGAACCGTATGGATGCCCCTGCCCCACTTTCTCCTGTTACCCTTCACCCTGGTCGATTCTCTATTTGCCACAGGTTTTGCCGGCACCGCCCTGAGTTTGCCCTGTCTTGCACTCACTTCTGTGTTCCTGTACAAGATTGTGCGGGCACTAAAAATACGCAGCGGACTAGTCTTCCCTGCTTACGCGGCAGTAACAGGCGCAATGCTCTATGCAACGAACCCCAATATCTTGTACCTTGGCATAACTTCAATGACCGAAGCTCCATTCATGCTCTTTTTCGTGGCATCCGCCTATTATTTTTACAACTGGCATCAGAGGGGAAATCGGCTACGGGATCTTTTATTGTGTTCAATTTTTCTATCCTTTGCTACGCTGTGCAGATACGAGGCGTGGTTCCTCCCCATTTTTCTCATTCTCGTGGCAATTGCATTTGCAGTAAAAAAGGACGTCAGGAACCAGCAGAAGATCCTTTCCATGGGCATAGCAATCTTGTCTTTATCAAGTATTGTCTTCTGGCTCACCTGGAACCAGTATCATTATGGGGATCCCTTTGAATTCAGCAACGCAGAGTATTACTCTGCATCATGGTATGCGGAGAACAGGCCTTTCCGAGAATTGCTATTTCTTCAACCAACGAACGTCCTATCAGTTTACGGCGTCACGGCACTGACGATGTATGGGCCCGTTTTGCTTGCTGCAGGAGCTGTAGGTTATCATGTCTTTCGAAAATCTTCAATCGACGGCAAGAAAATACTTCTGATTTTCTTGGCGCTGCCGCCACTTTTCACAATTGCCTCGCTCTTGATTGGAATCGGAGAGATGTCATACTGGTTTAATTCCAGATTTATGGTTCTGTTGTCGCCGTTGCTAGTGGTCATGGTTTGCTTCTTCATGGCCAAACTAAGCACTGTCACAAGAAACCGGATAATTCTGAGTTCCGCAGTCGCCGCTCTCTTTGTCTATCAGTTATTCACGCCTGCATTCTCTGCTGTCATCACAGTGAATGATGCTTACGGGGGCTATTCTGTCAAAGAGAACCTGCTTGCAATACAGACAGGAGAGGCCTTGAAGAGTCTCTACGATGGCGATGGAAAGATTATGATCCTTACTGGTTCAGGGCTGGAGCAAAGAATCATGGTTACTAGTGGAATAGCCCTAAGGAACTTTGATGAAATTATTGAGCACAGTACCTGGAAGGCTTCCTTCAGGGAACCATGGTCGTACGATAGGTGGATGGTCATAACCAATCACCCTGGCTCAGACGCGATAAGCACGACACAATATTGGCTTGACAGAGAGAACGAGCTTGACACGCACTACGAAGTTGTATACCAGAACGAATACTATAGAATTATGGTTTTGAGGTAGTGCAAAAGATTAATTCCTCTTGTATTCATGTATAAAGATACTTTATGGCACGGACAGCCGTTGTTGCCATCACAAAGAATGGCATTGGTATCGCCCGAAAAATCAAAGAGCGCATTCCTGAAGTCGTGATATTTGCACAGGTCAAGCACAGCGATTCAGGCGCTGACATCACTTGGTTCACTGAACAGACTACCGCCCTCATGCAGAACCTTTTCAAGTCATATGACTCATTGATCTGCATCTTTTCGCTTGGAGCCGTCATCAGACTCATTGCACCAAACCTAGTCGACAAGAAATCCGATCCTGCCGTGCTTGTCATCGATGACAAAGCTGGCTATGTGATCAGCGCACTCTCCGGCCACATCGGCGGCGGAAATGCGCTTGCGAAGCTCGTGGCAGACATCTTGAGTGCAAAGCCCGTGATAACCACTGCAGCGGATGTCAACGAAACTATCGCAGTCGATCTATTGGGACGAGATTTCGGGTGGACCATAGATGATTTTCACAACGTTACTAGGGTGAGTGCTTTCATGGTAAACGAGGAGAAGATAGGTGTCTACCAGGATGCGGGTGAGGGTAACTGGTGGCGTGCGCCCCTTCCGCATAACGTTACTATTGTGAACAGCCTGGAACAAGTAAGGAAACCTGAATTCAAAGCTGCATTGGTCATTTCGGACAAAGTTATCACTGATCCTCTAGTTGCAGAGAAATCTGTCATATACAGGCCGAAATCATTGGTTGTAGGAATAGGACTTCATTGGGACACCAGCAAGGATGTAATACGATCCGGCATTACTGACGCATTTCAGCAGAGCGGGCTTTCAATGAAGAGCATACGCAACATTTCTAGCATCAATCGCGGACAAAAGGTCAAGGGTCTTGAAGAGTTCTCATCCGATCATGCCATTCCTATCGAGATATATAACAAAGAAGAACTCGCGCAGGTAGCGGTCCCCAACCCTTCAGAGACTGTCAAAAAGTTCGAGGGAACGCCAAGCGTATCTGAGGCATCCTCTCTCCTAAGTTCAAAGGGCGTTCTGATTGTTCCAAAACAAAAGTTCCCGCCCAACCTGACTGTTGCCGTTTCAAGAATAACCTTTCCGCAAAGATAATTTAGCGTTGAAGGTTCTGCATCAGGCATTGAAGCGGGCACTTCTCCTTGTTGACAGAGGCAGTAGGGAGCCTGAGGTAATGCAGGAGCTAGAAGAGATGTGCTTGATAGCGAAAAGAAAAGCCGGCTATGACATTGCGCGCTATTGCTTTTTAGAAGTGGTGCCTCCTTTCATAGACGAAGGAATCAAGTTATGCATCGATTCTGGGGCCAGTCAGATTACCGTGATGCCTTACTTTCTCTATCCCGGCATGAAACTGAAGGATACAGTCAAAAAGACGGCCCAAATTATCAAGGTCCAAAGCTTGAAAATGGCGATAGCAAAGCCGCTAAGCTATCATTCATTGATGGCACAGATCATAACCGAAAGAATAACCGAGTTAAAGCACGACAGAAGCGTGACATACAATGACTGCGACTGCGATGTGCTTTTGATAGGACATGGAAGCAGCGACAAGAATGCTCACGATGCCTTTGTCCACGCCGCCGATGCAATAAGGCCGTTTTACCGCCATGTTCATTACTGTTTCCTAGAGCTGGACAAGCCAAACATCGAAACTGGAATTGCAAACGCGGTCGCGGGGCATCCAAAAGTCCTTCTAATGATGCCCTACTTTTTGCACAAGGGGGCGCATATCAAGAGAGATGTCATTCACGACATTGACGCCGCGCTATCGCAGCATGATTTCAAAAACGCATATTTATCGAGACACTTGGGAGTTGATGACAAGCTGGTCGATTTAATTCTCGAAAGAACTGCGGAGGTGGAAAGGCGGGCTGGCTTCTAGGCATAATAGCGGTTCTGCCTCTAGCAGGGCAATGTCAGGTAGGGCTTTCAATATTGAGAAGCAGAGTTTTGAAATAATTGACTCTGAGGTAGGCAAACATGACTATGACGAAATGCAGTGGACAATTGTTAGGAGAGTCATACATGCAACCGCCGACTTTGAGTTTGCGACAGGCAATGGGAAGATCATTTTCCATCCAAAAGCCATGGAATCTGCGTTTTCCGCAATAAAAAGCCGATGCGCTGTTGTCAGTGATGTTGACATGGTACTTGCTGCAATAAACAAAAAGTCACTTGCTGATTTGGGGCTTCGGCCACTTTGCCACATATCCGATGCCTCTCTTGCGGAAGTCGCGCGCAAGACCGGGAGGACGAGGTCAGAGCTGGCAATGAGGCATGCTGCAGGTGAAATTGAAAGCGGTATCGTGGTGATTGGCAATGCACCAACCGCTCTCTACGAGCTCATTCGCATGATCCAGGAAGGTGCGGCCACGCCTGCGCTTGTGGTGGGGATTCCTGTAGGTTTTGTATCTGCCCCAGAATCAAAGGCGGAGCTTGCAAAGCTAGATGTCCCTTTCATAACAAATTCTGGAAGAAAGGGCGGAAGTCCCGCAGCATCGTCTATCATAAACGCAATCATGCTTCTGTATCAAAGCGAGAAATCACTTGCGTGAAAACGCAACGCACGCAGATACAAGTTTTTTCGCGAGTCTATTTCCTCCGAAATGCAGATGTGTGTAAGCAGCGAGCCCGTTATCGTTGCAAATTGCGCCGTCTCTGCCGTCAACTATCCCCTTACCTTGGGTCATGCAGTATGCATACCGGATATCGCCACCAATATCTTGCAATTCCGAATAATGAAATTCGTGGCCGCGAAGCATCGCCTTGCCAAGCAGCGGCGCCTTGCAGTCGGCCTCGGTATAGTTGAGAGTGAGCCTGCCGGTCATTACGGTTTCTGCATCAATCAAGCCCAACATCCGATGCTTTCGCTTGGAGCCTTTGTACCCGCGGATAGACCTCGTCATGTACATGAGCCCGCCACACTCACCATATACGGGCGTTCCCTGACTAATGCATCGGCGCAATGACTTGATCATGGTCACATTTTTTTCCAGTCTGTCGGCGAGGACTTCGGGAAATCCTCCTCCAAGGATAATGCCACTGATTCCTTGGGGGATCTCTGAGTCATTGACGGGACTAAAGAACTCAACCTCTGCCCCAGCATTGCGGAGAGCATCGAGATTATCCTGATAGTAAAAATTGAATGATTCGTCCAGGGCAACAGCAATCTTGACTCCAGTGCTCTTGGACAAAGCCGGTGCGGTGGCGGAACCGAGCGGCTTACCGCTGCATGCCTTTATGACACCGTCGATGTCAATCTGCTCCGCGATTAACCTTGCGTTGAGTAGGAGCCTTCTGCGGCTCTCCTGTTCCAATTCCTGTGCGGGCACAAGGCCAAGGTGTCGCTCATCCATTCTGGCACCTCTCTCTCGTCTTATCATTCCAAGTATCGGGATCCGTATCTTCGACTCGACCGCCTCTCGTAAATATCCCGCGTGCCTTTCGCTGGCGACATTGTTAAGGATCACCCCAGCTAATTTGATCCCTCTGTCAAAGCGCAGGAAGCCGAGAATGATTGCTGCAATCGAGCGC
>JAKEIF010000267.1 GCA_022545875.1 Nitrososphaera sp. | reverse complement strand
CAGCTGCTTGTAATGAGAAATGAACTTTTTTCCGAGATCCGTTGTCCTGTACATGAACCGCTTTGAAGTTGGCCGCTCTTGAATCATTTCGAGCATGCCGCTCTCAAGGAGAAACTCGAGGTATTGATTAATCTGTTTTGAGTTGAGATTGCATCTGTACATTACGTGGGTTTTTCTGGCCCCATTTTCGCACATTACCAAAATGAATTCTATTATCTCTAGCCATCCACGATTGCTCCACCCAGCTGCATTTAAAGGCAATTTCTACAGAAATTCGAATTGTATCGCTTTTAATGCTAAACGTACTTTCTAACCCAACATGACAATAGAAGATTTCTAGGCTCAGTCACCGGAAAATAACAGGAGCTGCTAGGCGCCCATCGTGGGCAAGGTGTTCTGTCCATAGCCGCTCCGTCTCTTTCATGCCAAAGTTAGCTACGTAATCAATGAAACACGGGGCTAGGTTTTCGATGTTGCGCGCTCTGGACAGAAAGTTGATCTGCTGGTGGATGTGGCGCTGCTCTTCCTTGAGTGAGAAAATTTCGGATAGAACTTCGTGGAGGGAGCTTGATTTCGCAATGCATTTGCGCCTGATCGCCAGCAGAGGTCCCATCTTTTCACGGCAAATTTCAGACCGTTTCTGTAAAGTTTTCAATTGGTTGTCGATATCTTCATCCCTGGGATACTCATCGGATGAGGCTGGAAGCTGTCCTATTCCTAGGTATTTGTCCTTTGAGCTCCAAATTGCGATATACGGAAAATTTAGCGACATCTTTTTGGCCACTACGCTGCCGTCAAGCAAGTAACCTATGCCTCCAGTACCAGATGCATAGCAACTAATTCCCAAGTCCCTTGAAAGCAAAAGGGGAATTGGAATAGCTCGCGGGCTCAGGTCTTTGACAACTTTAGAGATATCGAGGTCGTCTTGTTTCCCCAAGCTCAGCTCGAGGTATTTCTTGCATGATGTACACGTGCCGGCTAGATTCGCGGTCGTTTCGTCTCTCAAAAGCTTGGCTGAAGCCTTACTCCCGCATGAGCAATGAATCCATACAGGGGCATTTTGATAAGCCGAGGAGCTCACCCCAGTATCGATGCCTCTGCTCATCAACTTTTGCTCAATTCCGCGCAATGCGTCGGAGTAAAGACCAAAGTTGGATAGCAAAAATGTAAAACCGTTCTCAAATACTTGTGCCAAATCTGAAAGTCTCACAAAAAGGGTGCTGTATCCCCAGGCATGGTTCACCAGATTCGAGGTAATGAATGAATTGAGTTCAGAATACGATCTAGCCCTAGAATAAGACGTTTCAACTATTTGCTGCCAAAATTCTTCAAAGTGCGCATTTGACTTGTTTCTTATTTGAGGTTGCGACTCTGAGCAGTTTCTGATCCATGACTTGACTTGATGCTTCCAATTATTGACCAGACCCTTGCTGGGCAGTGGGACGTTGCAGACCATTAGCCATCTCTTAGAATCGGTGATGGGCGCTCGAAGCTCCATGATGCCTGACGAGTGGTTGATACTTGGCAGCTGTGCAACGCGCATCCATGTTTCGTCGACGAAATCATGATCAACTATCAAGAATAGGTTTATGATCTTGCTATGGCCGACAGGCGCAGAGAGGTTCCTAATGTTTTCAAGCATGACAATTTTCTTGAAGACCCCTCCGTAGGCAAAGAGGTTGGGCTGATGCGTAGAAACGACAATCTTGGTCGTTGGATCGTCCAATAGCTGGATGGACTCTTGGACAGAAGCAGTGAGTGTTCCCGCATTGCCATGGAATTTTTCTATCATGGGCTTCATCATCATTCTATTGCGAAGAACAAAGTCGCTGACTAGCAAATTTTGGGAGGATACATGCAACGCAGCTTCCTCAAATCTTTCAGGAATAGACGAAGTAAAATCAGAAACAGAAGGGTCGGCTAGCTTGTCAAATGCCGACAAGAGTGTCCTTATCTGAGGAGCTTGGTTAATTACTGCAGTTGAGCCTGACATGCTTTGCACGACCACTCCTTAAATTAGCTCGATAATCTCCTTGGGCCGAGTCGGTGCCGATGTGATCTTGGGTATGCGATCATTTGGAACCTTCCAAAGCTTGAATTCTTTGCCAAAGCAGAGCTTCATTACCTCAAACGCCTCCACGTAGTTGATCGAAGTGTTCAGTCTGCTCTGCAGAGCCCTATATTCTGCAAGGCCCTTAATCGCGTTCGCCTTCAGGTAAAGCTTACTTTGTTGCGACCAGAATATTTTGATAAGCTCTACCTTGTCATCGACTACATCGGATATATCGTAAAAAACTTGGGGCTTGAAGTCCTTTGTAAGTGGAATTTCGTACGACATGATGTTCGGTATAAATCTGCCCGCTTCAATAGTAGACGAAGCTACAGCCCGATGATCGTGGTGAACATCGCCAAGAGAATGCGTCACTATTACGTCGGGATCCGCCTTGTTGATAAAAAATTCAATGTGATTGATTAGCTCGCTGTTACTTGCGTTCAGCTTGGTATCTTCAAAGTTGTCTATCCATAGCGCCTTGGCTCCTATGAACTTGGCCGATTGTACAAGCTCGTTTGTCCTCTGCTCTGGGTCGCCGGATGCCGCGCCCCTGGTAAGGGTATACATAAAGACGTCCTGGCCCTGTCTTGCCGCCTTGATAAGTAAGCCCCCACAGCCAAGCTCGATGTCGTCTGGATGAGCTCCGATCGCTAGAATATTCACGATTGCAACTCTTCAGCGAGTTTATTTATTGCTGAACTAAATTTTCTCTAGCTGATGCAAACATAAGAATCCTGAAATTCCTATGTGTGCGAATGAATGTCAGCTTACAATATTGCTATTGGCTTAAAAATTACGCATAGAAGGCTTGGATGGAACATGCAGGTAAAAACGTGGTTACAGAGACTTACAGACGAGTCTAATCTATGGTTCAGCGCGGTCAAGGCAGAAGATGAGGGTGATTTTGTCACGGCGGCATCCAACTACGTTGAAGATGCCTCGCAATGCCTGGGCCGAAATCTGGTACGGGCTGCCCTTAGCTGCACCTGCGCGGCAAATTGTCTGGCGAAATTGGGCGCCACAGCTCAAGCGCGTACCCTACACTCGTTGGCTGCCAAGATTTACATTGAGAACTCTGACGTTGCGATGTCGGAATCGATTAGGGAGGCGATGTGGTCCATGCAAGAAGCGGCGGAAAATTTCACTCTTGCCGGAGATTACAAAGAGGCGGACGCCGTGCGCGGCAGATATTTCGCCCTTGCATCCAGGACAAATCCATTTGCACGGCCTTCTATTTCTAAAGCAGAAGAGGGAACGCCTGTGGCGGAATTGCTCGTCTCAAACGGTAAACAAGTGCGGCTGCCACAAGGTCTTGCCGAGCAGATAGACAGGCTCATAGAATCGCACAGAAAGTTATCGGTTCAAAGTGGCGACGCATTCGACCCTGGCTATGTAATGAGGTCAATTGACTCAAGTGGAGGGAGCAAACTAAATGAAAAAAGTATTGCTAGTTAACTGGGATAGCTACCCCAACATAATGTCTGGCGGGGTCTACTCGTGGGAGAAAGTCCTAGTTGACAGCATGACTGACTATGATTTTATGATAATCAACTTTCTGTCCAATCCGAATGCCAACGGCAAGTTTTCTGTACCGCCAAATGTAACAGACGTCATAGATGTCCCGCTCTTTGGATCGAACAGATACGAAGAATATTATGAAGAGAAGGGCAAACATCTAGCAGACAAGCTGAGGCGCACCAACGACAGAGTAATACGGACCGCATTCATGCCAATGTTCCGCCAATTCCTCTCAGAAATCTTTTCCAACGAATGCGAGCCAAAAAAGCTGGCGGAAATAATTTTCGCATTACACAAGTTCCTAAGGGAACATGACTCAAAGAAATGTCTAGAGCACATTCAATCTTGGAAGACATTTATTTCACTTCTTGAGCAAGACCCGCTTTATCGCGAGATGACGCTCAAAGAAGCGCTGACCGCATTTCAGATAATTCAGCGCAATATGCAGATTCTATCCCTGAGGGTGCCTGAAGTGGATATTGTCCATTGTTCGCTTGCGTGGCTGCCTGCAATGGTAGCCATTTCTGCGAAGATGGAGTATGGTTGCCCGATACTCATAACAGAACATGGGGTGGCTTTTCGCGAACTATTGCTGTACTATAATGCATATCTTCGCGACGAACCATCAAATATCTTTTGGAAAATGTTTTCCTCGAATGTTGTCCGCACCGTGTATTTCATGGCAGACGTCATAGCCCCAGTCTGCTATGCAAATGCAAAATGGGAGGAAAGCTTGGGAGTCGAAAGATCGAAGATCAGAGTGATCTACAACGGTGTAGACACGAATAAGTTCAGACCTCTTGATGTGGATAGAGATTCGCGGCCTACCGTCGTCTGCATTGGGAGAGTTGATGTGTTCAAAGACATTGTGAACCTTATACAGTCAATAAACTATGTCAAGAGAACGTATCGAGATGTCCAATGCCTCATTTATGGCGCTTCAACAGATCTGGACTATTCTCTTCGCTGCACAAACTTGGTAAAGTCACTCGGGCTGGGAGACAATATTCGATTCATGGGAAAGGTCAAGGACCCTGAAATTGCGTACAATGCAGCTGACGTCGTAGTAATTAGCAGCATCACCGAAGGGTTTCCGTTTGCCATCATTGAGGCTATGGCATGCGGCAAGGGAATCGTGGCTACCGACGTCGGCGGGATTCGGGAGGCACTGGATGGATGCGGCCTCCTAGTTAGAAGCAGCCATCCGCAGGAGCTCTCTGGTGCGATTGTTAAACTGCTGGCCGATGAAAAATTGCGAAAGGATTTGGGTGCTCTCGCCCTTCGTAAAGTGCACGAGCGATTCACGCTTGAAAGTTCGCTTCGGCAGTATGCGGAGCAGTACGAGATGCTCTCCTCGCGCAAGGGGTTGCAGTTGGCTGTAGGCCAGGAGATGAGGAAATGAGAAATATATCAAAAGTTCTCGTGACGGGAGGCGCCGGGTTCATCGGAAGCCACATCGTTGACGAATTGGTGGCACGGGGGATTGAAACGTTTATCGTTGACAACCTGAGCACGGGCTCGCTGGATAATCTTTCTAAACACAAGGAAAGCGGTCTAGTGCATACAATCCTTGGAGACGCAAGGGAAGTTGATTCGTTGCTCCGGGGAATCAACATCGACATAGTATTCCATGAAGCTGCTATTGCAAGCGTGCCTAAATCCGTAAGCCATCCTATCCTCGTACACGATGTCAATGTCAACATGACTCTCAACATTCTCAATTACTGCGTAAAGGCCGGAGTCAAGAGGCTAGTCTTTGCGTCATCCGCGGCGGTCTATGGGATAATTGAGGGAAGGGCAGTCGAGGACATGGTATGCAGGCCGAATTCACCTTACGGAGCATCAAAGTTGTCTGTGGAGGACTATTTGCATGCGTATCATCACAGCTATGGCCTTGAGACAGTTGCCCTTCGCTACTTCAATGTCTATGGGAAACGCCAGCGCTACAGCGATTACAGCGGCGTGATCACAGTTTTTGCAAACAAGATTCTAGACGGAGAAAAACCCACGATCTTTGGCGACGGCGAACAGGTCAGGGATTTCGTTCACGTCCAAGATATTGTGCAAGCAAATATGCTGGCTATGGAATCGCAAGTCGCTGTAGGTGAGTCATTTAACGTGGCATCTGGAAAAGCAACAAGCATAATGGAGCTGTCCAAAATCATAAAGAATCTTGTCGGCTCCTCAGACTTGGAGAATAACTTTGCACCGGCAAGGGCAGGTGACATGAAACTCGGACTTGCGTCGATCGACAGGATAAAGGCGTCACTGGGGTATAGCCCCAAGATAGTCATGCAACAAGGTCTAGTTGAGGTCATTCAATCGCTGAATAAGCCCCAAGTCGCCCGAATAAGTGCAGGAGAGACGGCCTAATTTGTCCTCTCTAACCCCTGCACTTTCTAGGGAAGCAAGACAATTTGGCGCCAAGACGGCAAGATCAATAGCAGAGATCCAGCAGAGCGTGAACAATATGGCCGATGTCTTGGTATTTCTGGAAATCTTGGGCTACGACGAAAATTTGGTCAGGAGGAATGGGTTTAGCAGCATGCATCATCTGGCTGAGTATGTCTATGATTTCGTCGATGCATACGACGACAAGGATAAGGAGACATCTATCGCAGTTCCGGTACCAGGCAGGGGGAGGCGTATCGCGGAAGGCCTCAGCATGGTTTTTCCGTGGCTTGGGGCGCTGGTTGTACTCTTTGTGACAGGAGTTTCATTGTGGATGGCCTGGGGACTTCCTGCCGATATCACGACCATGTTTCTCGGCGGAGTTTTTCTCGGATTGGCCATAACGGAGGGGCTTCTACAGAACTTTCAACGGCTTTTTTCATTTTACTATTCCCAGACAAACATCGGCGAGGTAAAGAGGAGCATCAAGAGAAACTATGCACTGGCAGGCGTAATTCTGCTCGCCGCCGTCGCAGGCATCTATCTCCTTTCTGACAGAGCAGGCATCTCATTTGAGCTGGCTACAGTCGCTGCCATAAGCGCCGTGACAGTGGCTTTGCACAGGCTGAGCTTTGTAATCATGTATGTACTAAAGAAGTTGGTTCACCTTACTGTTGCCTATGCCGGAGCATTTGCGGCACTTATCCTAGTTTTCTTTCTAATGGCATCTGAAGTCCCAGACATGACTACTAGATACTTTGCTGCCTTGGGAGCTGCGTTTGCTGTTCTATCGGGCTTTGCGGTCTACCATCACTACAAGATAATGGGCCAGAGTTCAACTTCGATCGTGGCCCGAGGCGCGCCTCACTTTTACAGTCCACTAACCGTAAATGATAATACCATTGCATCTCGATTCGGAATACAGCTATGGGAGTGCATACCATACTTTGTCTATGGCACCGCTTACTTTGTCCTCCTCTTTTCAGACCGCATTCTTTCTTGGGTCTTTAATCCCGTTACGACCGTGACTACTGGCGGAACCGTCCTGCCGATATCCTTCAACTCTGTTTACCACATCGGTGCCGATCTCGCGTTAATGGTCATCCTGCCTGCCATTATCATACAGTATGTGATGGCTTCTCCGATCTACATCCTTGTCCATAACCGGGCCCTCAATATGAAAGTCTTGGAAAAGCGCAAGATAGATCTTTTCTTGCAGCATAGCTACCGAAGAATCCTGCTCTCATCGATTCTGGCATCAGCAGTTGTCGCCGTAGTGATTAATTTACTTGGTCCTAATGTAATGGATGCCCTTGGAGGGACAGAAGCAAGTACGAGGATCTTGCTGTTTGCCTCGACGGGAGGCGTATTCCTATCCGTATTTGGCGCGAATAGTCTATACATGATGTTCCTTGGAAGGGCGAAGGAACTTGCTATCATAGCCTTCGCATCAGCTGCGATCGTAGTTGTCGGCGGGATCTTTGCGGCAAGCTACGGTTTTGAAAATCTCGTACTTGCATATCTGGCTGGAGCGATAGTCTCTGCCTGCGCATCTTCTATCGTAATGATACCGACGATAAGAGAAGCGGGCAGCCGGCTCTTTTCCCGCTACATATAGCAGATTAGAAATAGTCTGGGCAAAAAGAACCGGTATCTTTTATAGTTGCTTCAGGATGTGCAACAACTTTTTCATAAACATCAAGTGGGACATAGACCTCATTCAAGTACCTGGCGCAGTAGAGTCTGTCATAAGAGGGGACTTTGATCTCTTCTCCGCGCAACGCATTGCGAAAAACAATGTCAGGTTCGTTTACTCCTGCAACAGCTCTCATGGGACATGTAGCCGAAAAGCGAGGATTTATTTCGAAAATCTGTGCCTCCCCGCTGTCAGGATCAACTTTTGCCTGGACATTAATTGCGCCTGGTGTGCCAAGTTTCAGGCCCACCACTTCAGCCTCCTTGCGTATATCTTGATAATTGTCAATGAAGGCTTTGTAGGTTTGACCATGCTTTATCATCTTGCGCATGGAGATGGAGGACATGACGTATCTTGCATCTTTGTCGATTGTAATTCCCGACGTAAATTCTTGGTCACCTGCAATGAACTTTTGCACTATGGGGCGCCATCCAACTTTGGTTATTGCAGAAAGAGCATATTCGAGTTCGCTTTGATCCTTTGCCACGTACATATGGACCGACCCATAACCTTCCCTTGGTTTCACAACAACTGGAAAGCCGTGCTCGCGAATGAACATATCGCTATTCTCTGGTAGACAGGACGGCGCGCACGGTAGCTTGTTTGCCGTACAAAATTCAAAGGTGTTCCACTTATCTCGGGCAATGGTCAATGCCCCCATGTTACCGACCATCACCCTTGCTCCTGTTTCTTGCTCAATCCTCTTTTGGGCCTCTGCTAAGACCATTAATTCATCATCGGAGCCACAAAAAACGGCCTCTATGTCCATCTTGCGGCACGCTGCAATTATCATATTGACGTAGCCAGGCGAGGAGGATGAAGGGAGTATTATTCCGGAGTCGCCTCGATAAAGACCTGCTGCCATTGGGCTCATATCTGCAGAAATGATGGTATAGGATGACCTGCCGGACTTGCTGGCTAGCCTCAGCGACTTTACTATCCCTTGAGCGACTATGCTCCCCGCTGCTGTTACCAGGACACTTGCCTTCATCTGAAGATTTCGATACTTGTGGTTTATCTGCCTTAATGGTACTATTCTCTGGAAACATCATTTACATTTCAAAGAATTTAACTCGCCTTGTCCACGGATAAAATGGTGTCAGATCCTTTGCAAAAGTGGTCAAATCCCACCGTCCCAGAATTTGCCTCAGCTATTGATTGTGCAATAGCAGCAATGGCAAAGCAAAGGAAAGAAGCCTCAATTGCCGGCGGGAAAGTATCCGGAGGGCTATCTGAAATCTCGGAATTAAAAAATCTTGTCATTATCAGCGATATCCATGGCGACTTCGCATGCCTGGACCAGATGCTTCGAGAAGTCGAGTATGAGACGTTTGTGGCGGATGAGAAAAACAAAATAGTATTCCTCGGCGATTATATTGATAGAGGCAGCAATTCAGTTGGAGTACTGCACACTGTTTGTCAGCTCAAGTGCACATATCCTGAATCTGTCATTCTGATGCGAGGCAACCACGAAGCGCCCGCT
>JAKEIF010000266.1 GCA_022545875.1 Nitrososphaera sp. | reverse complement strand
TGTTCTGAAAGACCCGATAACACGCTTCTGTACTGGTCAATGGGGGGCATTATGGGCATGGCTGCTGCAGCAATTCCACTATTCGTTTTCCGCAAGCACAAACTCATGGTGATTGCAGCGGTCCCTTTTCTACTAGCCAACGGCTTGACCGGAAGCATGGAAACCTTTGTCAATGAATGGTACAGGAATAACCCGGATATAGCAGCGACAATAACAAGCGTTCCGATGCTTATCATCTTTTGCGCTCTTCTGTTCAGGTATTCGTTTACTAGAGTGTCAAAGGACGCTGCATGATATCATGGTTGTATGCATTGCAGCAGGCCTGCCACCGAAGAAGCCCATTTTGACGAACAAAGCGCAACCGTCATTGAAAGGTACTGCGGCGCGTGCAGCGAGCCGTCGATGTTTGAAAGCCTGCAAAAATGGTATAGCAGGTTCTAGCCCTAGGCGCGTGTATGGACGTAACAAGTTGAGCAGGAAAGTGCTCAATTTGCAATTTCAGTAATGTCATCCCCTTCCATGGCTGGTGCTGGTGCGCTGTCGGCTGAAGAGCTCGCAAAAAAGACTGGCACTCATCCACGATTAATTAGAGAATGGCTCTGCACAGGCAGCAGGCGGCATTGTGACATATGATCCTGCAAACGGTAGATACACGCTACCAGATGAGATGGCACTAGCGCTGACAGACGAGAATAGTCCTGCCTACATTGCAGGAGGATATCAGATTCTGGCAGGGCTTTTCAAAGACGAAGACAAAATCATCGAAGCATTCAAAACTGGAAAGGGACTTGGATGGGGGGACCATCACCACTATCTGTTCCAAGGCACAGAGAGGTTTTTCAAGCCAAATTACGTTGCAAATCTTACTTCAAGCTGGATTCCAGCATTAGAGGGAGTTGAAACAAAACTCAAGAATGGCGGCAAGGTCGCAGATGTGGGATGCGGTCATGGGGTATCGACAATTCTGATGGCAAAGGCATATCCAAATGCAAGTGTTGTTGGTTTTGACTTTCACAAGCCATCGGTCGAATGAGCCCGAAAGGAGGCGGAAAAGGAAGGCGTGAAGAATGTAGCGTTCGAAGTCGCAGGTTCGACAGACTATCCCGGCGACGACTATGATTTGGTAGCGTTCTTTGACTGTTTCCACGATATGGGAAACCCATCTGGGGCAGCCAAACATGTACTTGAGACTCTGAAAAAGAAAAATGGCTCCTGGATGCTGGTAGAGCCTTTTGCAAATGACAAGGTAGAAGATAACTTGAATCCAATAGGTAGGGTATTCTATTCAGCTTCGACCATGATTTGTGTGCCATCTTCTCTGAATGAGAACGGACCTGCTTTGGGAGCCCAAGCCGGAGAAGCGAGAATCAAGGAGATAGTATCGTCAGCAGGATTCTCAAAGTTCCGTCGTGCGACAGAGACACCGTTTAATCTTGTGTTTGAGGCCAAGCCCTGATTAGCCTTTCCCACATTATTCGGAAAGCTACTACGCCGCAACGAAAGCAACCGCGCTGCAACATCGCATAAGAACTAGCGAATTTGCGGTGCTGTATCATCTGCAGCAGATACAGCACATTATGGCGCAAGAGACAAATAAGATCACTGCGCATATTTGGCATGGAAGTATATCCGGAAGCATCGTTCAACCAGCAAAGGTAAGGGCGGATGGTTGAAGCTTCTACAATTATCGCGATCGCAGTTTCAGTGATTGTCATTGGGGCTCTAGGATACTTCATCTACAACCGCAGGTTCAGATACAGAGGACGCGCTTCTTTCAGGCCGCGGTTTGGAAGAACAACCCCTGAAGGAGAGCCACTGGAAGGCTATGGAGAAGGAAGGACAGCAAGGTCGGCCTTTCGAATCGGCATACCCGTGATAATAGGGATTATTGTCCTGGTAGTTGTCTTATCTTCAAGCATCAAGATAGTTGAAGCCGGACACAAAGGAGTGTTGACTGCCTTTGGAGCCGTTGACACCACTGTTTCGCTAAATGAGGGAATACACTTTGTCACACCATTTCGTGATAACGTAATTCCAATTGAAGTCAGAACTCAAAAAATAGTGGAGAGCGCTGCCTCAGCATCTAAAGACCTGCAAGACGTCAGGACAGAGGTGGCACTGAACTACCACATCAGCCCGGACAATGCCCAGGTACTGTATCAGCAGCTGGGATTTGAATATGCGCAGCGAGTAATCAGTCCAGCGATTCAGGAATCTGTAAAGCAGGTAACGGCCAGATTCAACGCCGAGGAATTGATCACAAAAAGGGAGACTGTAAAAACAGAGATTGAGCAGCAGATAAAGCAGAGGCTGGCGGCCTACAACGTCCTAGTAGAGACTATATCCATTACCGAGTTCAGGTTTTCCGACCAGTTCATAAGGGCTGTTGAGGCGAAGGTGGAAGCAGAGCAGAGAGCGCTACAGGCCAACAACGAGCTGAGAAGAATACAGATTGAAGCGCAGCAGGCTGAGGCTAGGGCGCTCGGCGAGCAAAAGGCCAACGTCGCACGAGCCGAGGGTTTGAAGCAGGCCAACGTTCTGGAGGCAGAGGGCGAGGCAGAAGCAATCAGGATTATTGACGAGCAGCTGCGGAATAACCCCAATTATTTGGAATGGCTAAAGACTCAGCAATGGGATGGGGTCCTACCGCTGGTAACAGGCGGTAATGGAGCAACGCCTTTCATTGAAATTCCGTCAGGGAACAGCGTGCAGGCGGCAAGTACCACAGATGACACAGGTAACTCCACGAACACCGGGAACTCCACCCGCGGCCAATAGAAAGATGTCCACAATTCCATCCCGTTTACCAAAATTAAGCATCGCTACTGCAGTGGACTGCTTGAATGGCCTACCACCTTGTCCTTTTTCATAATCAAGCAGCATGCACATTTATGCTCGAAACATATCGCCTGGTTTTCATGGTTGCACACTGGACAGATGCAAGGCTGGATTTTTTCACCGCGTGCGCGCTTTCTCTGTGGGACAAGGAATCGACGGTCAACAACCATCCATAGCGTAACAGCGCATAACCCAATCACATAAAAGATAAGAAGCGATCTGAGGTTTATTCGCACGACTAGTAGTCCCATTGCGAATAGGATAGTCGCGATTGCGACCATTACAAGCCACCGCTGTGTGAAATCCATGTTTTAGCGAATCCTCGCTCTACAGCTACGACTTAGCTGATCTCACTTTGTATAGTATCCTCTTCAACTCCTGCTTCCTTTTCTCTCACCTTTCTTCTTCTTAACGTCCTTACATGTTCCAATATATCTTTCAGATCATCGGCTGAAACTTTTGCAATAGAGGCATCGCATTCCAGTCCACGAGCATGAAGGACATCTTCGGTCAGACGGATGATTTCGCTTTTGTCTTTGCGCTCCTCTTCTGTAAGCAAATCGTTGGCAATGAACCTAAAAAAGGCAAAGTCGCTCATAGCTATATCATACAGCGTTCTTACTATTATTATTGTCTCGCAATTCTGTGTTCTCTCAATCTTTAGGTGCCAGGTATCTAGCTGGCTACAAACGGTAGAGTTTATCCTTGATACTATCAAGGCCTGACCATACTGCAATAGCATTGTTCATGTTCCAGTGCTTTTCAACTAATCCGAGTTCAATTTTCTTCATAGGCGACGGAAACGGAACAATGCGAAACCGGACGCATTCAGATACTCGAGCCTAAAGAGCTGACCCGGGGGTTCCCGCAATACAAATGTCGCGAATCCAGTTGAGAGTTCGGATTGCAGCTGGCCCGAACAAGGAGTCTGGGTTTAACGCACTCGTTTTACAAACCCAATTCTTGAGTTAATAACATTGATCTGCTCTTCCATGAGCTTCCTGTATCCAGTTAACATTTTGACTTGCTCTTCGTAGGGTTGTTTGCGTACCGCTGTGATCGTATCCTCAAAGGCAGTGGCCAAGCCGATAACCAGCGGACCTAGCCGCGCTATGTCGGCAGAGTCTCGCTTTGCTTGGACATATCCCGGATCCAAAACGCCCGCCGTGTGAAGAGATTTTAGCTTTGCCTTGAGAAAGTGTGTGCCCTTGTCAATCGAAGATTCAACAAGATCGGCTACGGACTCTCCGGCCCGTTCCGCTTTTACCTTCAAATCCTCATTTTCCATAGTTATTCTATCAACAGAGCTGTCCGCTTCTTTTAGCACGATTAAAGTCTCATCGGATGCCAGTTTAGAATCAGGCTTTGGCACTACAACCTTGTTTTCAATTTCCACACATACCATACACAAGCCGTGCTTATAGCACTAGTAGGCGGGCTATCCACTATCCTTGTACCGTAGAGAGTAGGCTAAGATTTGCGCTCTAATCCATCTATGCAACAAGGATGTTTATGGTTTAAGTTTTCTTCACTTTTGCCGGCTTCAACCATGACCTATCGCCCTCGTTCGGTACGGATAAACGCCATATGGTGCAGCTACATAGGTATCCGGGCTAAGCGAGATTTTCATGATAGAGTTGCGGTCACTTTTTGGATATATACACGCCAAGCGACACAAACAACCTTATGGGAAGCGTGTCGTAAGACTCGCGTGTACATACCTTGCAAATCATGCGATAAATCATTTAACAACCTGTCAGCAGGTGTGCAGTACTCGAGCACGGAATTGGGGCTGTTGGAATTTTGTTCTGACAGATGTTGTAAAGTTTACCTCGGTTCTGTAGTCAAACAGTAGCATCACAGAAACAGGGTTCGACTAGGCTCGCTGGACAGTTGTAAGCCAAAAACGATAATGGTTATTGATGGCGAAAAGGACATTTTAGACGCGCTGACTAGGTCTTTGTTGCGTTGTCATCGGCTTTTTTCTTCTCCAGTCTTGAGGTATAGCGCCTCACAATCTCTTTGTCGATCTCCTCGTTTTTAATCTGCTCTCCTCTTCTCCCAGGGGTTTTCATCCCTTGCTGCTTCACTTCGCTCCTTTCATTATCCAAGTCAGAATCCTTGCCGCTGTGTTTTTTCTTTCTAAGCTCATCTGCATACATTCCTCGGAATTGCTTCTCATCCTCAGTATCTTCAACCAATTTTATTGTTCACCACTGACATTTCTTAAATGGCGATTCATTTATCGGATTCACACTAATCCATGTAAATTAATCTTTCTTAGCTTTACATGATAATGCAATAGGCGCACGTCTAACCATAATTCAAGGTGCTGAGTTTGGCTGCACGGCATTCACATCTGCGAGAGCAATTGCCTGCATCTCGATAATGATACGTTTATGAGCTTTGACACTTTTCGCAGATCTTTGAAATAGGCGTGGATCATGGACACAATCATCTAAACGTATTCTGTTATCCTCTCAATTGGAAGCATAATGTTAATTGCTATGCTGATGTATCGACATACGAGAGGGTAGGCGCTTCTAGAGCACCGCAGATGTCGGCTAACAACTGGCAGCGTAAGAAATTTCCAAGCCAATTCGATGACCCATACCCAGTCGGGCTAAATCTCCCCTCTCGGTGTCTAATACCAGAAGTCTATAGCTGAACTTACAATAAGGACGAGGCGATTCTTACAGTAAATAGTCCGCCTGCTTCAATAATGCCAAATGTCCAAGACTTAACAGATGAACATTCTCTATCTCACCGAATTCACCTCTGCGATAGGCGGAGGTGGAGAGGTGGCCTTTGCGAATTATGCCAAAGAGATGGGGAGGAGGGGCCACAATGTTCACATAATCGCGCACAACTCGGTCAGCGACAACTCAGCTGATGGCACCTGCCCGAATATACATTCGGTAAGGATTGGGCCGGATGTCAACCTAAGGCACGGCTGGTTCCCGCGATATACCCAACAGATAGCATACATTATTCATCTTTTAGTACAAGGGGGAAAGGTGATTGGGCGCAGAAAAATACAAGTTATACATGCCAACACCATGAGCCCCGCGATTGCGGGAAGCCTTCTGGGACTAATTTACAATATCCCTGTGGTGGTTACTGTGCATCATGTAGAATCAGTGCAGACCAAAAGGCAGCGAATTCGGCATCACATTCGTTCTTCATCGAGGCGCGCAGCGCATGCGCGCTATCCCCGCCTTCTCCGATTGCTGTGTGAAAGAACCATTCTGTCGCTGCCGCTGTCCGTCGTTCATGCCGTCAGTAGGTCTACAGCCGCGGATCTTAGGAAATTTGGCTATAAGGGAAAAATTGAAGTTATTGCCAACGGGCTGAATATTGCGGACTATGACGTGCTTCCCCGAGAACACATGCCCTTCCTTCTGTTTGTCGGCCGACTCGTCGTGCAAAAAAACTTGGATGTTGTGATAGAAGCCTTTGCGAAAGCATCGGTGACTCTTTCTTCGGCAAAGCTCGTCGTAGTGGGCGATGGGCCGATGCGAAACACATGGGCACAACTGGCAAGGGAGCTTGGAATTGAGGACAAGGTGCTCTTTCTTGGATATGTGTCAGAGGAAATGAAGCTGGAACTGCTGAGCAAGTGCTCGGCGCTGGTATTTCCAAGCTTGATCGAGGGTTTTGGTCTTGCGGTATTGGAAGCGTTTGCTGCGGGTAAGCCAGTGCTGGTTTCAGATGTCGACTCGGTAAAAGAGTTGGTGAGCGATGGGGTAAATGGATTAATCATTTCTAGTCCAGCAGACTGGGAAAGCAAGATCAAACTGCTGCTCTCCAACGCATCACTTTGCAGAGCAATGGGGTGGAACGGCAGAATAAGAGCAGAACGATATTTCCGGCTCTCCAGAGTTGGCGAGAAATTTGAGAAGCTCTATTACAGCCTTATTTTTGACACGGCTCCAGAGGCCGCGGCAGTGTCAAAGGCAACAACTCTAACGTTCTACTCGTGCACATAAACCCTATCGGCGCCAAGCAGGATTCGTGCCAAGCTTTCTTCTATTACTTGTTGATGCAAAGCTAATACGCAAAAGACACTAGTACAGCATATGCAGTCTCAGCGCAGCTCGCATCTAGCTGAAAAGCAAGAAGGTTGGGAGGACAAGACCGCCGGGAGGACAGAACCATCCTGGTTCGCTGATGCCGCCACACCTAGTTTTGGAAGGCTAACTCGCGACGTCTCCGTTGATGTTGCAGTTATTGGCGGGGGAATAGCTGGCATGACAACTGCTTACCTGCTTGCCAAGGCCGGAAGGAAGGTTGCAGTAATAGAGGATGGCAACCTTGCAAGCGGAGAGACCGGGAGAACCACGGCTCACATCACCCACGCCCTAGATGACAGGTACTATGAGATTGAAAAATATCATGGGAAAAAAGGCGCCGCGCTTGCAGCCGAGAGCCATACCTCTGCGATAGATATGGTCGAAAGGATTGTGCATGACGAGGG
This sequence comes from Nitrososphaera sp., assembly GCA_022545875.1. Classification (GTDB taxonomy): domain Archaea; phylum Thermoproteota; class Nitrososphaeria; order Nitrososphaerales; family Nitrososphaeraceae; genus Nitrososphaera. The sequence goes on along the minus strand of JAKEIF010000266.1, from coordinate 1,058 downwards.
CATTCAGTGCGACTTTGAAAGGCTCGATGGCTTTCTGTTCTTAGACCCGACGGACAAAATGGAATCTCTGGAAAGAGAACTTGCTGCCACCCATCGGGCCGGCATACTTGGAACAGAAATCCTAGATAGCGGGCCAATCGAATCACTCAAGGCCGCTCCATGCCTGCGATTTCCGAATCAGGCACAGTTCTATATTCTAAAATACATCACGGGGCTCGCTAATGCTATAGTGCGGCACAATGGTTTGGTATTTACCGAAACTCATGCCAAATCGGTTACAGCCAGCGCAGTAAAGACCTTAGAAAGCCATACAGTAAAGTCGAAGAAAATAGTTGTGGCCACCAATGCCCCCATCGTTGACAAGATAAGCAAGTTGTATGACAAGCAGGACGCGTACAGGACCTATGTCATAGCCGCAAGGATCAGAAAGCGTTCGGTTCCAAAGGCATTGTACTGGGATACTGGCAATCAAAGATCGGAGAATCTGGTAAATCCATACCACTACGTCAGAATCCAAGAGATGAAAGAAAACAGAGAATATGATTTGCTAATCTCCGGTGGCGAGGACCATCAGACGGGCAACACCGATAACTTGCAGGAACGCTTTGCCAGATTGGAATCATGGACCAGAGAACACTTCCCTATTCAAACAGTCGAATACCGATGGTCTGGCCAGGTGCTGGAGCCTAAAGACGCCATGGCGTTTATCGGCAGAAACCCGAAAGACAAGAGAAGGAATATTTTCGTAGCCACGGGCGATTCGGGCAACGGAATGACTCATGGCACTATTGCCGGCATGCTTCTTACCGACCTTGTACTCGGAAAAAAGAACAGATGGGCCTCGCTATACAACCCGTCCAGGAAAATGAAGCGCCATTCAAAGGAATCTAAAGATGAGGATTATGACCCGACAAAGATTGAGCAAAGTCAAGCAATGAAGCAAGCGCAGCGTCTGCAGAATGGCTCTGGAATGGTGGCCGAAATCAAGAAGGGAAAACCACGCGCCTTTTACAAAGACGAGCGGGGCAAGCTGCAATCGTATTCTGCGATTTGCACCC
>JAKEIF010000026.1 GCA_022545875.1 Nitrososphaera sp. | reverse complement strand
GGCCTGACCTTTCAGTCCAAGATGCCAAAAAGGCGATGATAGAATACGGCGTATCCGGCTTGTTGGTAGAGGAAGGGGGCAAGCTTGCCGGCATCATTACAAGGCGTGACATTACTTTTGAAAAGGATAACAAGCGCAAAGTGTCGGAGCTGATGACTCGCGAGGTCATTACCGCAAAGGCCGGCACAACAATAGAGCAGGCAAAAGAGATCCTGCACAACCAGCGCATTGAAAAGCTGCCGGTAGTTGATGAGCAAAAAAAGATCGTAGGGCTTATCACCAGCAAGGATATTCTAAAAATGGACGAATACCCGCACGCGTCTAAGGACAGAAAGGGCAGGTTGCTGGTCGGCGCCGCCGTGGGAGTCAAGGGCGATTATCTGGAGCGGACCGAAGCTCTTCTTGAGGCAGGCGCAGACGTCCTAGTCGTAGACATCGCGCACGGCCACAGCGACAATGCCATCAATACAGTTCACATGATCAAAAAAGCATTTCCAAATTGCGAACTTATTGCAGGCAACGTCGCGACGGGAGATGGAGCTAACGACCTGATAAAGGCTGGTGTCGATGCCGTCAAAGTTGGCGTCGGCTCAGGCTCGATATGCATTACTCGCGTAGTTACAGGCTCCGGCGTGCCACAGCTGACCGCTGTGCTTGACAGCGTCAAAGTAGCTCGCGACAACGGGATACCTGTTGTATCCGATGGAGGAGTTAGAAATTCCGGAGACATGACCAAGGCGCTGGCGGCTGGCGCTTCTTCAGTAATGATAGGTAGCCTGTTTGGTGGCACTGACGAAAGCCCCGGCAAGACTCTTGTGAAAAATGGCAAAAAGTTCAAGATGTACAGGGGGATGGCTTCGTTCTATGCATCACTTGGGAGAAAGTACAGAGAAGAAGGGCCTCAGGTGGTCGACTCTGACGACCTCAACGACTATGTCCCAGAAGGCGTCGAGGCAATGGTGCCGTACAAGGGAAGCGTTGTAGAGATTGTAAGGCAGCTTTCCGGCGGGCTACGTTCCGGGCTGAGCTACTGCGGCGCCAAGACGATAGGTGAAATGCAGCGCAACGCCGAATTTATCAAGATGACGTCAGCCGGGTTTATCGAAAGCCAGCCGCACGATGTTGACCTGATGTAGCTCTAGTTGAGTATTTCGTCGTAGAACTTGCCGATTGATTTTTCAAAATACTCGCCGGCTTTTGTCAGCGTTCCGCTCTGCTTCACCAAGACGTTCCCCTCTCCAAAGTTGAATCCGCCGTAGGCCCAGTACGTGTGCATCCAGCCTTCGCGCTCCCAGACCCGTACAAACCCGTCCATGTTCTCCTGTGTCACCGCGTTTCCTTCCTCCAGCTGCGGCGGCTGAGGAGACCATTCCCCGACTCCAATGGGAACGTCGTAGCCCATTGATTCCCAGCGTTTCTGATCCGCCTTCCACCTGTCGACGTGCTCTTCAATCTCGTTCAAGTTGTAGAGGTGGGGTATGTACATAATGTTCTTTGCAGGGTCCTTTGGCAGGATCTTGTACTCAAGGCCGATCTTTCTGCCATACTTTTTGCCGTCGTCCGTGTAGCCGTGTGCAGTCTCGCGCGTAAATATGATCAATTTGTCAGTCGACTTTCTGAGCTCCTTTGCCATCTCGGTATGTAGCTCGCCAAGGCTGTCATAGTGCTTATCAGTCCAGACGTGAGGCTCGTTCAGTATTTCGTATCCTATTACGTTTGGATAGTGGTCAACTTCGTCTATCATTGCCTTCATGAAATCTGCCTGCAGGTCCCAGATGTCAAGGGTTCGCTTGCAAGAGTTTTCACTGTCACGGACCTTGTTATCATAATAGTCGTTCCAAAAGGCGCGCACTTCCGAGTCCCGCTCGTAGGTATTTTTCGGTTCATAGCATGATACCACAAATTCGGGAAAGCCGCGGCCCTTTGAGACCTTTGTGGGCCAGTTAGAAGTTGCGTCATAATGGTGAAAATCTATCCAGACGAAAATATCGTGAGAGTTTGCTTCTTCTACTAGGGCGACGAGCTGGCCGAGAAAGTTGTCTTCGTTGTCAACGTAGGATTCCCAGCTTACCGGTATCCGAAAAACATTGTACCCGCTATCCTTTGCAATCTTTACAAACTTTTCGACCTGGCCGGTCTGAATCGGAAGTTTCGCAGTTTGCTCCTTCCGGCTGAGAACCGGGTCGATATAGTTGACGCCGCGGAGTTCGTGGAATGGAATCACCGAAGGCTCCGGGTCAGGAGTGGGTTCCGGCTCGGGCTCTGGCTTCGGTTCAGGCGTAGGCTCGGGTTCGGGCTCCGGTGCTGGTTCCTCCTCTGGCGGCTCTATGAGCACGCAATGGCCATCCGTAAATGCATAGCCCTCAGGACAGGAAGGCACTACGTCCGGCGCGCAAATCTCGCCTTCCAAATGGTATCCATCGGGGCATGTTATGGGCGGTGTGATGAGGACGCATTCTCCGTCTGCAAATTCGTAGCCCATCGGGCAAACGGGTTCTGGCGGCCCCGCAGGATCGTAAGGCTTGAACGACCAGACGCCGGTCGTGAGGGTCAAGGCAACGGATGCGCTTGCGATAGCGGACAGGATCAGTGCTCTGGTCCCTGGTCCCCCTAGAAACGGTCCCGTGCTCCTTTTCATAGAAAATAGTACTTGTGGATATATCTGAAGATCCTTATCTTCCTATCCAAACTTAGCTCATTGGGTAATGTTTGGAACCCGGAACAATATTGTCTTAAGACAGTGTTTGAATCTCACCTCAAAAACGAACCGACGGGTTTTCATTTTTATAATACAGGCATTGAATTGTAGGCGTTGCCCGGAAAGGTATTCTATGCCACGCTGGTAGCAGGAGCCGTATTCATTGTGATAGGTGCTGCCTCCAGCATCTACTCTGGCATCCCTAGGGATGTTTCTCTGGACTATGTAGTTGGGCCGGGGCAGATCGACATAATCACGCCGGAGATGAATGAAGGCGGCGTTGCCGACCTTACTCTCAGCGGTTCTTCGTACGAAGTAGCGATAACAGATCCTGACGGAAGAGATCTGCTGCTCGAGCGCGGAAATTCGACCTTCAACTATGAGTTGACTGCCCAAAGGCCCGGTGAATATAGGTTCATTGTAAACAATACGGGGACTGCGGATCTTGTGATAACCGGTCACGCCGAGACAAAGTCAAGCGCTCTTGGTCTCACCGGGGCCCTGATGCTGGTTGTTACCGGGGTGATAGTGCTAGGACTGGGACTGCGATTCCGAAAGAACTAGGTGAATTCAGCCTTCCTGTATGACCCCAATATCTTAATGTAGAGGGTTTTTGGCCTGATCGCTTTGAGCGCTTCCTTTACTTGCTTTTCTGAGACATGGCCTTCAAAGTCAACGTAAAAGTTGTACTCCCACGGAGTTTCCTTTGTCGGGCGCGACTCGATTCTAGTCAGGTTTATCTTGCGCATGGCAAATTCTCCGACTATTCCAAATAGCGCGCCGGGGACATGCTTTACAGAAAAGATCATCGATGTCTTGTATTGAACCGATTCCACTGGCCTGCGTGTTTTGGCGCGCAACGATATGACAAGGAACCTGGTATAGTTGTTCTTTCTGTCCTCAATCCCTTCGTCTAGGATCTGCATGCCATAAAGCTCCGCCGCCCTCCGGCTTGCAATAGCCGCAGAGTCAGTCACGCCTTTTTCCTTTATCATTTTCGCAGCGCCGGCAGTATCATAGGCAGGGACGGCTTCCATCCTATTCTTCTCCAGGTACCCCCTGCATTGCGCCAGGGCCTGCGGATGTGAGTGCACCCATTTCACCGTCTTTTTCCTTGCGCCGGCGTTTGCGATCAGGCAATGCCGTACCCTCTGATAGACCTCGCCTATCACCTCTAGCTTTTTGCTCTCAAGAAGCAGGTCATAGACTTCGTTGACGCTGCCTTCAATCGAATTTTCGACAGGCACAATCGCAAAATCCGAGTCGCCGCGCTCGGCCGCATCAAAAACTTCCCGGAAAGACTTTAGGGGAGTAAGCCTTGCCTTGTTGAAATAATTCAGGGCTGCCATTTCGCCATAGGCCCCTCGCTCGCCCTGGAAGGCAACGGCGGCGTCTGACTGCATGTGACTACCTGCCTGCTTTGTAGATCAGCCGGAAAGTCTCCTTGCCATAGTCATGCGTCAACTTGCGGTCTTCAAACGCTCCACACTCTATGCACTTTATAGAGTTTTCATTGGTGCGGACCGTGTCGCCTCCGCAAATAAAACACAGTGTATAGAGCACGCCAAATTCCTTTTCTGCAAGAGTAATATGCACCTGGGAATTGAGCAGGCTGATTATCCTTCCCCTTACAATGTCACCAGTCCTGAAAACGGCGCGCCTGTCCCCTCTTCTGTCCCTGTCCCGCGCTCCGACTCTGGCCGAGCCGATGGCAGAATATCCGGATGGAAATTTTTTGTCGTTGAGATAAAGGATTTTTACAGAAACCATGCTCGAAAACAGCATGTCCACGTTGCCAACTACAATATCGCCTACCTTTGGAAGTAACGGAGAATTCTTTTGGTCAATTTTGACAATTCTTCGCTTGAGATCATAAACTTTCGTGCCGACTGCAGCCGACCTCACCGTTCCATCGGATGCAAGGTAAGTGTTCTTGCCTCCTTCAAATTCTTCAATGGACGCGATCTGTTCGCCCGGCAGCATGGGCTTGTTTTCATCTTTTGGCAATGCAATATGAAGAATCGCTGGGCAAGTTATAACTGTTTGCGGCAAAGAATTTTGGAATTTTTTTACAATTTTAATGCAATAGCAAGCAATTGTCATAATACAATCTGGGCGAAAGATAATAAAGGTATAAAGAGCAGGTAATGCAAGGTGGAAATGTGAGCCAGAATACCCTGTCCCTAAAGGTACTTGAGGCGTATACCAGAGATGTTGGTAGGGGAGTAGCCAGGATAGACTACGACTCGATGGACTCGCTGGGTGCGTCCACTGGAGACGTTATAGAAATTAGAGGCAAGCGTCGGACCGTTGCAAAATGTTTACCGCTCTATCCTTCAGACGAAGGCAAGGGCATCATTCGGGTTGACGGTCTTGTTAGAAATAACGCCGGCATTGCGATCGGCGACACTGTCATTGTAAAGAAGATTAAAGCAGTTCCAGCAGAAAAGGTAATTGTAGCTCCGCTAGAGGCGATACCTCCCATAGACGAGCGGTACCTGGCTGACGCCTTGGAAAGCGTGCCGCTTATCAAGGGCGACAATGTGATGGTGCCCTATTTTGGAGGCAGGCTTACATTCCAAGTCATTGGAGTCACGCCAGCGGCTGATGCCGTGCTTGTCACTCAAAAGACGATATTCCACATCGCAGAAAAGGGCGAGACTCTCAGGGGAGTCCCGCAGGTCACATACGAGGACATTGGAGGCCTAAAGGAAGAAATCCAAAAAGTCCGCGAAATGATCGAGCTGCCTCTAAGGCACCCAGAGATTTTCGAAAAATTAGGAATCGAGGCGCCAAAAGGAGTGCTGCTCTACGGCCCTCCGGGAACTGGCAAGACACTGCTTGCAAAGGCGGTGGCAAACGAAAGCAATGCCCACTTTATCTCGATATCAGGCCCAGAGATCATGAGCAAGTTCTATGGAGAGTCTGAAGCGCGCCTTCGAGAACTATTCAAGGAGGCAAAGGAACAAGCGCCTTCTATCATATTCCGTGACGAGATCGACTCTATAGCTCCAAAGAGAGAAGAGGTAACCGGCGAAGTCGAAAGAAGAGTGGTTTCGCAGTTGCTGTCTCTGATGGACGGACTGGAAGCAAGAGGAAAAGTAATTGTCATTGCGGCAACCAACAGGCCAAACGCCATTGACCCGGCGCTGAGTAGGCCTGGAAGATTTGACAGGGAAATCGAGATCAAGGTGCCAGACAAGCGCGGACGGCTGGAGATACTGCAGATTCACACGCGCAACATGCCACTTGACACCGACGTTGACCAGGACAAGATTGCGGCAGTCACCCACGGATTCGTAGGAGCCGACCTCGAATACCTCTGTAAAGAGGCTGCGATGAAGTGCCTCAGGAGAGTGCTGCCTGAACTAAACCTGGAAGACGAAAAGCTGTCGCCAGAAGTGCTGAACAAGCTCATTGTAACCATGAGCGACTTTGAAAATGCAGTCAAGGAAGTAATGCCATCTGCCATGAGAGAAGTCTACCTAGAGTCGCCAGACATCCCGTGGTCTGCAATAGGAGGCCTCGAGGAAGTAAAGAGGGAGCTACAGGAGGCAGTCGAGTGGCCGCTTCGCTACCCCGATCTATATACAAAGCTAGGCCACACGATGCCAAAGGGTCTGCTGATGCACGGGCCATCCGGCACAGGCAAGACGCTCTTGGCAAAAGCAGTGGCTACCGAGTCTGAAGCCAACTTTATCAGCGTAAGGGGGCCAGAGCTCCTAAGCAAGTGGGTCGGCGAATCAGAGCGCGGAATAAGAGAGATATTCAGAAGGGCAAGGCAGGCAGCTCCTTGTGTCGTGTTCTTTGACGAAATCGACTCGATAGCTCCAACAAGGGGCATGGGAGGCGACAGCATGGTCACAGAGCGCGTCGTATCGCAGTTGCTCACAGAGCTTGACGGCATTCAGGCGCTATCCGGCGTAGTAGTAATTGCAGCGACAAACAGGGCTGACATGATAGACCCGGCACTGCTTCGACCAGGAAGATTTGACAAGATCGTCTTTGTCCCAATGCCAGACAAGGCTGCAAGACAGAGAATCTTGGAAATCCACGCAAAGGGCAAGCCGATGGACGCAGGCGTGGACTT
>JAKEIF010000265.1 GCA_022545875.1 Nitrososphaera sp. | reverse complement strand
TGTCGTAAGTACCTACTTTTTCTCTCCCTGACCTTCAATCACAATCATTGTCAGAGTAGAGCGCACCTTGTCAATCCTTCTCACATGCCAGGTAATTGTCTCCCTCAGCCTGTCCATGGAATCTGACCTGATCTTGCCAATGATGTCATATACTCCATAGACTCCTGATACCTCAACAGCTTCTGGCAGCTTTTTGAGCTCTTTGATTATCTCTTCTTCCGAACCCAAGTCGCAGTTGATAAGGACGTATGCTGTTGGCATGAATGATTATCGTGACCTGACTAATTAAACAAATCGCCACACAAAGTACCAATACGTCATCAGATTTTATTAGCACAAAGCATACCATGAATGAAGTGAGAGTAATCGATCTTTCGCTGAAAATATCCCAGTCTCTCAAGGTCTTTCCAGGCTCGCCCCAGCCTTGTTTTGTACCTTGGACCAGCTTTTCAAAACACGGATATGACTCTGAGGCGCTTTTCATGAGCACTCACACAGGAACCCACATGGATGCGCCCTCGCACTTTGTCCCCGGTCGGCCAAGTATCGATAGAGTTGTCGCCAATAGATTTGTGGCAGAGGCTGTCGTCGTCAGAATTCCAAAGAAGCTTAATGAGCTTGTCGACGCAAGTGACCTCAAGGACCAAGAGATCAAGGCAAACGACGCAGTAGTTATTGCTACAGGGTGGGAAAAGAAAATTCGAGCGCGAAACTACATGACTGAAAACCCGGGCCTGTCCGCAAGCGCGGCAAGATTTCTCGTGCGCAAAAAGGTTTCAATCGTTGCTATCGATGGTCCAAGTATCGACGCTGGGGCGGATGCAGCATTTACAGCCCACAAGATATTGTTATCAGAAAACATACTTGTGGTAGAAAATCTCTGCAACCTGAATAGAATATCAATGAATCGGTTTCTGCTAGTCGTGGCACCGCTGAAAATTCAGGGCTCAACCGGCTCGCCTGTCCGCGCCCTTGCGGTGCTGTGATAGCGTAGAGTCCTCTAGACGCTAATACGAGAAAGGTACAGCACCATGCTTTTTAGCTATCCCCCCGCTTGTGTTCGCATGGAATTAGAACGACCAAGAAAAATGGAGCTCTTGCATACGCCCAAGTCAGAGCTAGCGACAATGATGAGGGAAAACGCGGTTACAGCTGAAGAAGTTGTCTTTCTGTTCTACTCTAACAAGCTGACCGCGTTGGATATCAGGATAAACTCGCCGGCGATATGCGACAAGCTGCTTGGCATGTTTTTGAAGCAATCGCAAGCACCAAGGGCCGAAGCAACCCAAGTCGCCTCTATTCGTGCGTAGAGACTTCAGCCGTTTTTTCGCTATTCACCGACGAGATATATTCACCAAACCAACCAGGCAAATTGATGTACATGTCTGTAGAGAAGTGGTACCCAATCCCGCTGTTCCACGCCTCGGCTGTCCTGGCTCCCGCATTATCTTCATTCACACATTGTCCGCAGTATTCGTTACTTGAAACTCCCATGAACCGAGACGGTGGATATTTTGACTTCCACGGCATAGAGTCGTAGTAAACCCATTCCTCTTCAAGGCTAGCTATGTCAGAAATCTGCATTATCTGTTCGCTCACCTTGTAATGGCCGGGGTTCATTATGACTAGCTTTTCGTCCCCATAGTTGTCTTTGACATGGTTGTAGATTGCAGAGTAATACGAAAACTCGGCATCATTCTCAATGTTTGTCACCTCGTCAACGAAAATGCCATCTGACTGCGACACGTATCCGTCAATTTCTGCAGTCACTTCGCCAAGCGGCCTTGCGGAATAATTAGTCCATGTGTACGTGATCACCTTTATCCCGCGTTCTGCAAATGCCTGCCGCAATTCTGGCGTGAGGTTTGGTTCTCCATTTGGAAAAGAATACGGCACAATTGCCATTGAGGGGTTGGCCTCCAGTATCATCCTTGCCTCCTCAGTCATTGCGCCTGATGCATCTACCAAGTGACCGTAGTATATCACGTAAAGATTCTCTGATTTTGCATATGACACCTTTGCAAAGGGGAGCAATATCGAGGCGGCTACCGCCACTCCTAACAATACCGAAACGATAACTATTATCCTTACATACGACCTAGCTTGCGCTGTTTGCACCCGTAAGGATGGAATTCGCGGTTTTTATGCTAGAGCGAGCTAGTTTCCGGTTATGCCCTGCGCAACGAGTATAGAGTAGCAGCCAAGACCGCACTCCTCGCATATCGGCTTGAGGCCCTTGCTGTCGGCGCTTCCAATGCAGCACGGCTGCTTTGTCCGGCCCATGTGGTCCAGCGATAATATCGCCCATGAAGGGCAGTCCACGGGCGTCGTTCCAACTCCCCCCCAGTTTCCTTTCATGAGGGAGACCTGCTTTTCGCTGTTTATCACAAAGTTCGGGTATTTTCTTTTTAGTGCGATAATCTTGTCAACGACATTGCTGCGCACTTGTCCAAATGGCAGCATTAGCGGGTCGCCCTTTACAAAGGGCGTGTGGAACTGGAAGCCGATCTTGTTTACCTTGCCCCTCCATTCTTCAACCAGATCTTCTACGGTCATGTAATTTTGGGAGTTTATAGTCATGGTTATCCAGATATCGCAAAAGGCAGGCTTGCCATTTCGCGGCGGACCCGCCACATAATCGAGTATATTCTTTCTTGTCTTTGCATATGCACCTTCACCTCTGATGTTGTTATGTATTTGCTCAGTTCCATCGAGTGAAATCCAGTAGAAATACAGGCCGTCGTATCTCTTGAGCGGAAATGTTCCGTTGGTGACGACGCAGACTCGCTTTGGCATCTCTTTGCAAAAGAGCTCGATGATGTCGGGTCTCAGAGTTGGCTCGCCGCCTACTAGAGTGGTAACAAAGATGTGCTGCTTGTGAAATTGTTCCTTGATTATTTTCCGCCAATCCTCAACCGCCATATCCTGCTCTTCCTTTCTGTTTAGCCACCAATAGCAGTGTGTGCAGTGGAGGTTACAGACGTTGTTGACGTCAACCGAGCCGTACATCGGAGCCTTCTTGTGAAATAGCCTGTAGGCAGTCATTTTCTTGAATATGCTAAAGTAAAAGGGCATTTCCCGAACGAGATCGGTCACGCCGCGACCATAAACAAGATCTACCATGTTTGAAATGAACTCAGCATCTAACTAATTAAACATACAGCTAGAATGAAGCATTAAATTATGCCTGCTACGAGCGTATGGTCTAGGGGCCCGTAGCTCAGCCAGGTAGAGTACCGGACTTTTAACTTCTAAAGAAAGAAATCCGGCTGTCTCGGGTTCGAATCCCGACGGGCCCGCTCATTTTCATTGTCCTCCGCCCCGATAATTGTAGTCTGAGTCTCAGTCCGCAATTGAGTTTATCACTGTTGGAACTGATCAATCTACGGGACAATTGAGGGAGGTTCTGAGCCTAGTCGCTCAGATATTGCACCATGACAGTGCAATGCTCTGTCATGTATTCTTCAAGGTTGTCGAGCCGTCCTTCCCACTGGCTGATAGTTGTATCCACACAGGATTGCACGGGATCTGGCTCGGATGTTTCAAGCGCATTTCTAGCATTGTCCATCACGCTCTGCGTAAATTCCAAGTTTGTATTGACATGGTCCTTTGTCGCCAAAAGCTGAGTATGACCGGGCACAAGAACTTCAAAATCAAGGTCTTCAACCAGGGTTTCGTGCATCTGCATGTACTGTTCGATATCCGGAGTCACTGCAAATGCTCTGAAAGGCGTTATCCCGGGGCGAAGTAGATCTACAACCATCGCTATCTTTTGCTCCGGCAAGTAAATGACAGTGTCCCCACTTGAGTGGTAATTGCCCAGGTGATATAGCTCAACTGTGTGCTTTCCTACAGATAATGTGTAGCTATCGTCAAAGGTTACATTAGCTGCAGGCCTGTTTGAATCAGTTGCATTCGCTAGGGCAGCTGCCGTTTCATTATGTGCGATGTAGGTGACATTTGCAGGAAATATCTGTCCTGCGGCCCCGGTATGGTCTGGGTGGGCGTGAGAGTAAATCATGTGTGTGATGGGCTCATCGGTAGTTTCTTGGATAGCTTGCAGATACATCTCGCCAAGTGGCTGCGGGGCGTCTATTGCTATCACTCCCTCGCCGGTCGCAAGAAACATAGTCTGGTAGCCACTTCCAACCACCCAGTAGATATCATCGGCTAACTCCACCACAGAGTAGCCCTTTGTTTCGTTAACTTGCACGGGATTTTGAGTATAATTGAGTGCTTCAGCAGATATTCCAGTTGAATTACCCTGCACCGGTTCTTCGGCCGGCTTGCTGTCAAATGTCCGTAGGACTACGCCGTAGATTGGATCACTTCCAAAGTGGTCCACGACTTCGCTGTCAACTGAAAATTGAATAGCTCCACCATTAACCGCGATGCTTATTGGCACTCCTTCGTTAGGACCGTCCCGAAGGGTAATTGTCGCAGTGCCATTGAATGTAGTTGTCCCATTGTTTTCTGACCAGCTTTCAAGTGCAAAATCCGAAAACTCGTGTCTATGCATGGCCGTCCCATCAGGCATGACCATCCTAGTCGCAGCTGTAAAAGTGGCAGTAGAATCATCTTCGCCTGAGAGCGTTGCTCGAAGTTTCCATCCGCCCGAAAGTATCCAAGCTGGGGTTCCCTCTTCCAATTGCAGGCTTGAGATAGTTCCTATGGCCGCAAAAGTCCGCATTTCGGCACTGGGTTCGTCGCCATTGGTCTGTGCAAGAACTGCAGGAATGCTTCCAATTATTGCAACCATCAAAAGCGCCGATGGTAGCAAGGAACTTTTTATCATAACTCTAACATTTTGCTATTGACTTTAAAGTTTGCGATTGGAAGCTCCATAGTCCCTCTTGCATAGTCGGGAACATCTCATCAGGTTGTGTCAAGAATGCGTTTGGTAACCTCTTATCTGAATACCTTCAACCAGCCGAAGATTTGATAGAATCTTGTCTAAATTATGTAGGGCATTAGATCCTAATTTGAACCCACGAGAACTAAGGGTGCGATCCCGACGGGCTCGTTCCGATATCAGCTTTTTGATGAGTTATACCATACAAAAGAAAGTAACCAATGGACTGTCAGAGTTACGAAACTATTCGGTTCATAGATGCTGCAGTGTCACAATCTTCCACGGTCCTCCTTCAAGCCGCTGCAGTATCCATTCCCGGTTCACATAGAGATTCTTAAAAGCGCGCACCTCTGAATCGAATCTTCCAAAGTGATCTACCCATATCCGCACCTGCTCTACCTCTGGCAAGTCGCTCGAGCGTTCCAGCACCCGCTTTGCCTGCTCAACCCGCTCCACACGCGCATCAAGCACCTCGCCCAAGATATTTTTCCGCGACCGCTCCCAGAGATCGGAAAACGCAGAGGGGCGCGGCACATAGGCGAAATCGATCGTCTCCCTTCCGCCTGCGCCTGCAACTATCCGCCAGTCTGCAAACAAGCTCTTCCACGTCTTGTCATCACCCCGCTTCACTGCCATGATCATCGCCTCTATCACCTGTTCAGGGCCCGCTGACGCGTCAAGTGTGATAGGCTCAAATGACGAGAGTTGCTCCTCACCGGCAAACTTTGGAGACTCGGGGCGCAGATCGATGCAACACTCATCGTCGCCGGACATGACCGCGATGAGTTCTAGCATCAACCCTGTGTGGGCTTGACCTTTGACGGTAATCATCTGGAGTTCATCCTTCACGCGCGCCAGGTATCGATATTTCTCAGGCATCGTCGGATTGATCTGTCCCTTGTAGCGGTTAATCACGTTGTAAAATCGAAACAGCTCAGGTGAACCCATCCCAAGGAAGTAATAACCCTGGGATGATGAGCCAATGGCCATGAATGCCTGTCCAAGGTCGTTTACCATGTCTCTGAACGTCACCTGGGGCAGCTCGACTATCTTGCCGACTACCTTGGCGCGCTCGGCGACATCCGGTACCGGAAACGCCTGACCTGTGGCTTCCTTGCGCAGAGCCGCCCAGGCCTTCTCCGCCTCCTGTCCTGCAATTTCTTTTCGTCTAGCGCCAAGGGCACGGTATTCAAGGTCCTTGTCGGTGAGCTCTATCTTTTTCCCGCGTATGCATTCCGCGACTCTGTTCCAGTCCTCGAGCATAGAGTCAGCAAATGGGCCGGGATATTCTTTAGAGAGAAAATCAATCCTGTCCTTTGACTCAAGATGCTCGGCTAATTCGGTGCGCGTGTTGAAGCTACGCTGTACCCACAAACGGAGTAAAGCGTAGGAGTATTTCTTGACGGCTTTTTCAAGCCATCCAGACCACGGCTCGTTGAAACCATCATTAGTCAACCCCGCAGGACCGCCGGGCGCGATAGCCGGCCTTTTCTGTGCATCATAGTAAAAGTAGTGTACATGCAGCTTGCCCTTGACATCGAATGTTTTGCCCTCACGCATCGCAGTAAGAGTAACCGGCTGCTCGGCTGCCGCCCCTATCTCTTCCCAGAGCTGATTCTCCGCATGCTGCCCGACCGCCTTGTAATGCTTCTCCCGGTCAAGGGGTTTGCCGTTGACAGCCAAGATGTAGTCGCCAATGTCCAAACCACTCTTGCGAAAATTGCTGTCCCAGTGGATCCATTCCACCCGGAATCCGTCAGGCATGACTTCGGTCTGGATTCCTGATTCCAGATCGCTGCTCATTTACGATACCCCGCCGAACGTTTGATGTTTTCCCACGCCAGCTTTGCGCCGATGCTGGTTTGGTCGTATAGGCGCTGGAAAAAACCAGAGTCCATCGACTTGAGCTTCTCCTTATGCGACTGGAGTTTTTCCTCGAAATACGACTGGACTTTTTTACGAGTCTCCGGCTTGAGCGGGTCGAGGGATACCCCCCAGTTGCTATCAATGTCGTCCAGCACATCCTTGAGCGCCTCCGGAACATGCTTTCCTTCGAATTCGCGCCAGAACTTGTTAAAGAATTCCTGGTCGGCCAGCATCTCCGCCGTCTGGTCGCTGACTTCACCCAGGAACCGGCCATTGAACTGGTCATAGAACTTGTCTACGGCTGAGCGAAATTCAGAGAGCAGCGGGTCGAGTTCCTTTCTTGCCTTTTCGTAGAAGCGTTTGGCGTCGTCACGGTTGCCGTCAGGCATGGATTGGCCCGCCTTGTCGCTGCTTTCCCGGGAGGCCAAGTCGTATGCGTTTCCAGCCGCCTGGTAGATCTTTGCATAGTACTCGCCTGTGCGTGTGCGCAGGGTCTGAAATTGCTGGTGAATCGGAGCTTCGTTTTGATATAGCTTTTGTGCCTCGCGCACAAACATGTCAAACGGGGCCTGCACCATTGCCACGACTTCCATGCCCTGGGCTACAATCGGGCCGAATGATGGCTCTGGGTCAGACTTGTCGTCGTATTCAGCACCAACCGCTACAATCGTTCGAGCGGTCTCTTCGGCTTTCCGGCTCCATCCAAGCAGCTTGGCAACAGCATTTTCGAGTTCCCTTAGGAATAGAGTGCGCAGGGCCGCTATCTCACCATCGGCGCGCTCGTCGAGCCCGGCGAGCTCGCGCCACTTTCCTTCAAGGTTGCTGGCCTCTGTCTCGAGCTCTCGGATCGTCTGCTTGATTTCGCCTGCGGCGCGGGCGAATGTGAATTGCGAGAGATGGCGGAAGGAAAGCGATTCCTGGGTAGATACGAAAAGCATGAACTTTTGGATCGCCTCCTCCGCGTTCTTGGCGAGATTGTCAAGCTGGGTATGTGCCTCGGATCCTCTGGATTGATAGTGGCTCGCCCAGCGGTCCTGCTGGCTAGACCCTGTGCTACCCGAGTCAGGCTTGAGGTACTGCAGCCCTTCATTAATTGCCCGATCTCGCCAATCAATGTACCGCTCGAGGCCTCCTTTGAGATTCATCCAGCTCGCATGGACAACGGGAGGTCCAGTATTCGCCCTTTCGGCATCTACGGCTTTTTTGTACTCTTCGCCGTATTTTCCCATCAGTTCGCTTTCTCGCGCACTGAACTCAGCCATAATCGGCGCTTCCTGAGTCAATTTCCCTAGATATAGACAATATTATTGTAGAAATCTGGGAATCATAAAAATCGTCGCTGTGTTGCAGAGCGTGGTTCTGTACATTCGCGGATGCCACGAATCGATCATGTCCTGTGACACCGAGCCCTCTGTCACCTCTGGTTCCGGGAAGACTCTAACCACACATGGCTGTGACATGTCAAAAGCCGCCTTCGCTGGTCCTCCGAAAGCGTATCGATGTCCTGCTGCCTGTATGCACAGATGGGAACAAATGGTATATCGAATTTCGCAGGCAACGCTTCTTCATAGCCAACAACTTCTTCTGCTAGATTCTTTTCAAAGAAGCAGTCCATCATGCAAAACGCCTTCAATCCATTTGTACCGCTCGCCGTACAGCGATCCACTAGTTCGTACCACTGCGCAATAATCCGTTTCTTGTCTAAATGGCTGTCGGGAATATACCAGTCATCATTTCTCATGAGGATTAGGGCGTTGGTGGATAACAGCTTGTCCACTGCGATC
>JAKEIF010000264.1 GCA_022545875.1 Nitrososphaera sp. | reverse complement strand
GGGCGCGGGTAAATTCAGAGGCTTTCTGTAGCTCAACAATGGTGCTTCCTGCACTTTCTATCGCCTGCCTAGCATCAGATACGGTCTTTTGGTACATTCCAATCTTCCTATGCGCATCCTGAAGCCTTCTTGAAACCGTGTCCTTTTCAAGTTTCGCATTGCTGAACTTTTGCTGGCTAAAGGCGCTCATCTGCTTTCTCAGAGCAAGAATTTCTTCAGCCAATGACTTTGAAACGTCGTCTATAGCGAGCTTGAAAGGGTCGGCTCCTACATTTGCAATGTCCTTAGGCAGCCTGGCAAGGTCGCTTTTCCGGGATTCAAGTTCTACCTCCACCTTGCCTACATCGTTTATGGACTTGATAGAGTTGTCGCGGAGGAACTTTTCGGCAGACGCGATCTTTTTGTCCTGGTCGAAAAGCTGCTGCTCCTCCCTTTTGAGCTCCAGCTTGGAAAGCTGAAGTGATGCTTTCTCATCCTCCTTTGCCTTGATCTCCTGTTGGATATGCGAAGTGTCAAACATGTTGTTCAGCTGGGTAACGGGCGAGCTGCAAGCGGGGCACTTGCCGTCTACTATCTGGAGCCTGCCGGCGCACTCTAGGAATCCCTTTAGCTTTCCACGCACCCCTTCATTCTGTACTATCTTTTGCTGGACCTCCTCGGACTCTGCCTTGACCATTTGCAAACGCATGACCACTTCTTCCTTGGCGCCTTGCACATCAAGCGAGGCCTTGGCCTCTCTGACAAGGCGCTCTATCCTAGAAGCTTCGGCCTCTAGCGTGCCCCTCTTTTCATTTACGTGGCGTACCAGGAGCCTTTCACGGCTGGCGAGGTCTTGGTTTTTTTGCAACAGCGGCTCCATCTTTGCGATCTCCTCTTCCAGCTGGCCGATCTTTTTCTCAAGCGACGCCCGTTCATCTTCAAACTCAGAGAGAACCTGCAACGCCTGTTTTTGCTCCAGTTCTTTTTCTGCCATCAATTTTTCAAGCTTTGGGATTTCCTCGTCGGTATACCCCGTTTCGCTGCGAAGCCTGTCGCGGAATCCGGCGATGACATCTTTCATTACGCCGTAGGCTAGGTCCAGCTTTTCGAATCCAATCAGGCCGTTTAGCAGTTCCTTAAAGTCCTTTGGCGAATAATTTACAATCCTTAAAAGCTCACCCTGCTGCACAACGGCAGCGACGCACATCCTGTCATAATCGAGTCCCAATATCTTGGCTATTTCCCGGCTCATTGATTCGCCAAACTGCTTGCGCTCGCCGCTGACTATGGGCTTGTTTGTGGCTTTGCCCCCATCAGCGACTAACGCAAACTGCGAGCGGGGATCTGACCCGCCTACCATTCGCGTAGCCAGGTAATCTCGCGAATTCATGGAGAAATGCAGCTGGACCGTCCCTTGGCTTGCCCCCCTCCTGACCAGGTTCTTGGATGACCTTCTTGTATGCTCTCCAAATAGCGCAAAGGTTATTGCATCTATCACCGAGGACTTGCCGGAGCCATTGTGGCCTACAAAAATAGTGATCCCCTTGCCAAATTCCAGCTTTGTGTCCTTGTGTGCAATGAAATCCTGGATGTAAAGATCCTTTATCACTTCCCTCTGAACCTCCCTGACTTGTACGCCTCCCAAGCGATGTCAAGTGCCGCCTTGGCATCCTTTTCAGCTGCGAGCGGCAGGATCTCGTTTATCGCAAATTTTGCCAGCTCGTCTGAGCCAAGCGCTTCTGCTGACAGCCGGTAAAGCTCGGCGTCCATGTCTGCCGGCATTGAGTCATAAGCTCTTGGAGCAATCCCCCCTTCTTCAACAGGCTGCCAGACATAATGGATGCAGAAATCATTCAGCTTCATCAGATTCGCCGCTATTGTCCTCGAGTCAATGTCCTTTCCTACTACCTCAAGACGGCCCACCGGTTTCTTTCCATTCCTTGCAGTAATTGCTATAGATTGCTTGATTACCCTGTCGAGCTCTGTCGCCATGTGTTGGTAGCTCAATTTTTCTGAAAACTGCGGCCGCGATTGCTCGAGGGCGATCCAGTGCGTCGAGGCCTCGCTGCCGGACAAGTCTGCCAGGATAAAGCCCTTCTTCGTCTCCTTTATGCCCTCGCTCGGCGTCAGGTCAAGCGAGCCTGGGTATGCGAGAAGGCCGCCAAGATAATCGAATCTCCGTTCGAGATGATCATGATAGTGCCCAAATGCGTAATAGTCGAAATTAGGAGGCAGGTCTGCAGCATTTATTTCGCCTGCAAACTTGTTAAAATCGGTCAGCCCCTGATGAAGGACGAGCACCTTTTTGCCTGCGTGCTGCTTGGCAACTTTATCGCACTCCTGCAGTCTTGCGACAAGGCCGTCAATATCGTTTCGGCGAGCCTTGTTTTCTCCAAATATCGCGCAGTTGCCAACCACAACCGGCTCCTCCAGCTTGAGCCTTTTTGCAAGGCCGAGGTTGCTGAACAAATACCCGAATGGAACGTCTCGGGTACGGCTGATGTCATGCTCGCCCAGTACAAACGCAGCAGGAACCCCTTTTTCCTTTAGCTTTTTCAGCGCATTTCCAAGTGTGAGCACTGCCTTGCCTGACGGCCGCGGTGTATGAAAGAGGTCACCTGCAAGGATGACAAGCTCTGCTCCCTCCCTTATCGAAACATCGATCGCTTCGCCAAAGCACTGGTAGACATCCTCTTCGCGCTCCTCAAGCCCAAATTGCGCATAGCCCAGGTGGAGATCAGAGATGTGGGAGATCAGCATCTTTGTGCTTTCATCAACCGTCAGTCCTGAATATATCCGGATGGAATGTACGTGTCAGACGACTCTTTTGCCATATTCTTTGAGCCATCAAGTCTTTTCCACTGCTCCACGGCCTTTAGGTCTGATCCCAAGGTGCGCTCCTTTACCTCCTCGACTCGGACAAATGTCGGCAGGTTCACCCACTGTCCTGCAAATATCGCCTCTCCAGGGTTTAGCGACGTGAGCTGGTCCAGCAGATCCCTGCTGAGCGACTCGCTTGCGGCAGAAACATGCATCTGGTCGTCTGGCTGGATCATGCGCATTACCGCAAGGGATCCCATCTGGCTGAGGATGTTGGCGTCAATCCCCCGCGGCCTCTGCGAAACTATGACCAGGCCGACTCCAAATTTCCGGCCTTCGCGGGCCACCTTTGAGGCATAGTACTTTGTGTCTGTATCTTCGTCCTTTGGAACAAACACGTGAGCTTCTTCAATTACAACTAGTACAGGTGCGGGGAATCGGACTTGCCGGGTAGCTTTCGTGGGATCTTTTTTGACATTCTCGGCCCATTTTCTGTCGTTTAGCACCTCTTCCAGATAGTACGACACCAGGACGTTGGCCTGCTTTTCTGTTAGCTCAACCAGGCTGACGACGTTTATCTTGCCATTTTTAATTACAGACAGCGGCTCGTGCATGCCTGGGTCCAGGATCTTTTTGAACTTGTTTCTTGCGTCGTCTATCTTGTCGAGCACCTTGTTGCTCGCTTCGCGGTAGGTCTTGTCCGTCCGCTCCGCCGCGACGCCGCTTGAAAGCGCGTCCCAAAAGTCTTCGTCTTTGCGGTCCTTGACGTCCTGCGTGAAAGCAGCCCTGAGGACGTGCCTTTGGTTGGACGCATTGTCTTGTATTTCGATTACGTCTGCAAGTTTCTCCCATGAAAGGTATCGAGGGTTTATCCTTGCATCGGTAAAGTTGAGGTTTGAAATGTCTAGTGAGGAATAATCTCCATGGTAGTCAAAGATAATGACGGTGCCCGGGATTGTAGCCAGCTCTTTTGCCAAAAGCGACACCAAATTGCTCTTGCCCATGCCAGTCATTGCAAGTATGGCCAGGTGTCTAGATACGACCTTGTCTACGTTTACCCTTGCATCTACTTCCGGGTTACGCAGGAGAGTCCCTACCCTCACCCATTCGGGACCCCGCGCCGAAAACACGGCGGCCAAGTCTTCACGGGTCGCCTCATAGACATTGATTCCCGGCTCCGGAGGGATTGCAGGTATTACAGATTTGCACTTTCTCAGATCTTCGACATATCCCAGGATCCTGACAGTCGCCCTGTAACTCTTGTCGCGCTTGTTTTCCACCGCAACCTGGCTGCTTTCATATGCTTCGTCAAAGTTTCGGATTTCTGTCCCAAGGGCATCGCTGCTTACCTTGGAATTTTCGACAAGGCCAAGCACCCTGCCTTTTCCGTATTCAAGCACCACGTATTCCCCGATGCTGACAGATCTCCTTGATTCAAAGTACACCTTGTCAGGCCGGGTGTCTCCCACTAGGATTCCAAGCGCGGCCCCATTATCACTCATTTAGCGCGTCTCTCGCCCCGTGTTCATTTTGCAGGCTGAAAAGGCTTGCTATCTTGTCAATATCTTGGTTGCTTATCTTGCACGTATTGTGGGCAAGCTTTAGGCAGTACGGGTAGCCTGCAACGCTGTGGTAGCATAGCTTGTCCAAGATTTCTCTTACTTCCTGGTCGCCGGCTTCTCCCAATAATTCGATCCTGACCATTGGCGTACTGTCGCGGAGCCTTGCGTATACTTCAAAGATTGTGCCGAATGGAGTGGGAACCTTAAACGGCGTACTGTAGCCTGCCGACGAATTGCTTATCCGGTTGTAATAATAGATGTCGCCGGCCCTTGAACCAAACGATCCGAACTGAGCCCTGCTTTCAGAGCTCTTTGCAACAAAAATTGAGTCTGTGTACTTTTTCGCTTCCGCAAAGGCCATGTCGGCTGCCCTTTTGTTTAGCCTTGCGACTATGGAGCCGTCGACGCAAATTACGTCTGCCTTGCCTGACTCGCCGGCCTTCTGCGTAACTTGGGCCTCCATCGACATTGCCCTTGTTTCAAGGGATTCACTTCTAGCCGATTCTGCGATATCGTCTACATATTCGGAAGCAATCACTTCATTACTGCTCGACACCGCAACGGCATCAATCACATACAGCGTCAGCCCCTGAAAGGCGCGTTTGTTCCAGCTGCTGTCTATGCCCGCCGACTGGCAGGGACGCGGCGCCGGCCTATAGGCAGCCCAATTACGCGTTGCCTCCTTTGATATGGCTTCATAGTTTGCGTCCTTTATTCGCGATATCTTTTGCTCCCTAGTTTTCAGAGCATCGAGATAGACCTGTTTGAGCAATAAGCGTCACGTATCGTGGCTAGATGTTGAATAAAAGACTACTGCATATCCGCGGCTATTGACGTCGCGTCCCACAGCGACTTTGGTTTATCAGATGCTACGACTGTGCCTTCATCCAGGACCTTGCTCGCTATCTTTGCGGCCATTGGCAGCGCGCCGGTAGCGCCGGGCGAATTGTAGTTTAACACATGGACCGACGAGTCCGCCCACATTACAATTGTATCTGGGACAAACTTGCCCATCCTGTCGATGACTGACGATCTCACTCCGGACGTTCCTCTCTTTGTAAATGCAGATGCCCGCAGTGCCGGCAGGAATTCCCTTGCCCTTGCAATCATTGCCCTTTTCGACAGCGAGCTTTTCAGTTCGCTTGACGCAAGTGAGAGGAACTGCCTGTCAAAGACCGCCCTGCGCGCCCCCGTCCTTGACGATTCGAGCAACTTGGGGATCATGTCCGCCAGGTTCTTGCGCCAAGTATAGGCGTATGGGCCAAACACAGGGACCGCGTTGGGCCCGACTTCTCGCCTGCCGTCCGCCCTGACGATCCAGTGCGGGTCAAGGAATGGGTACTCGGGATGCTTTGGAACGGAATAAATCGAAAGTTTTGTTAGATCGTGGTATTCCGGCGGAGCCTGCCAGTATTCGCCCCTAAAGTGCAGATCACTGTACTCTTTTGCAATTCCCATAGAGTGGGCGACGTCCATCGAGTTCCCGCCGGCTGCGTTTATGATATAGCTCGCAGTTATCTCCGTGCCGCCAGTAGTGGTAATAGAGTACTCGCCGCTCTTGCGAGATATGCGGTCCACTCTCTGCCCCAAGGCTAATTTGCAACCAAACGACCGTAGGTCTTCCATCAGGCCAAGAGTTAGCGCGCCGTATTCGACGGATGCATCCTTTGAACAATACAGTGCAGAGACGCATCTGACATTTGGTTCCAACTCGTTGGCCTCTTTGCTGTTAAGCAGTTTGATCTCATCCCGCTTTAGCCCGTTTGCTTCGCCCCATTGCATATACTTGCCAAGCCTTGCAGTGCCCTTATCATCTAGGGCGACTTCCAGAACGCCATCGCGCCTGAAGAGTAGATTTTTGTATTCGGAATACTTTAGCCACATTTCGTATCCTAGCGCCGCAGCTTTGGCAAAGGTCTTTTTTGCCGCGGGGTCATACAGGAATGGAGCGTGTACTTTGCCAGTGTTTCTGCTGCTGGTATGCTGACCGATGTTTTGTTCCTGCTCTATAAGCACAATCGAGCCAGGGTCACGGGCGTGGCCTGATAGAAAATAAGCTATCGATGTCCCGAGTACTCCCCCGCCGATTATCGCGACGCTATGGTCGGGCACCGGAGCAATGAGCCGGTCTAGCTCTATATCCTTTTATAGACGCACTCCCTACCGAGCGAAATGAGAAAGCACCTTTCAGAAGCTTTTCTGGCAGCATTTGCCCTGCTTATTTCTACAACAGCAGTATCGGCATATGCTCAGGACATGGGTGAAATGCCCGAAGGATTCGATCCGGGGTCCTTCACGATGCCTGAAGATGTGAGCGGCACCTATACCAACGCGGATGCAGGAGTTACGATAACATTCCCAGATGGATGGAGTGGCCAGGCGTTCGGATTTGGAGGCTTAACAATGGCTTCGGTGGCCCCAGGCGGGATGACCGGAGAAGAGACGCCAACAAAGATGATTGCCTTGATGATAGCAAACAGGAGCGAAATGGAGGAAGCTCCTACTGACCCAGGAAGTTTTTCTGGTGAAGAAGACGCTCCTGAGTGCGACATGCCAACTCCCGTTGAAACTACTGTGAGTGGCAAGAAGGGTTTCGAAATGACAATGGAATGTACTGACGACGAAGGAGTAACACAGAAGATGAAAATCACTGTTGCGGAAAGCGCCGATAACTGGATTGCCGTGATGTACATGTCCCCAGTCGCAGAATTTGACGCAGACGTGGGAAAATACGACGCAGCAGTTGATTCACTTCAGATTCAGGGCGCCGTTGACGCCACGATCCCAGAGATGCCGGCCGGCGGTGACGGAGGAAGCACGGACGACGGCGAATTGCCATCGAACATGATGCCAGTCATGGTTGGAGACGAAGAGATTGAAGTTTCTGTAGAGAGCACTTCTACCATAAGTGGATTTGAGCTAGACGAAGCTACCAAGACCATATCATTCAATGCAGATGGAACCGGCGACTCTACGGTAGTCTCTGTTGGAAGCGTCCTTCAAGGACCGTATACAGTGATGGTCGATGGCGAAGCTTCAGAGGACTTTGAAGAGAGCACCGATGCGGACGGAGTAACGACAATCAGCGTGCCGCATGCATCAGGAGCCCATGAAGTAACGATTACCGGAACGCAAGTCGTACCAGAATTTCCGATTGCGGTGCTTGGCATAGTCGCAGCAGTGATTGCCATAATCACCGTAGCTGGAAGGACAAGTCTGGTAAAGGGCAAGTTCTAGGCAATTCATGGAACACGTGTTCCATGAACCCTTCTTTTTCCATTTTTCAGAAAATCTAAAACGTTTAATATCGTACTGGACAGAGGAAATAGAGTTTGGCCCAGCAGCAAGAGTTTACACCTGACAAGCGGAAGCGGCTCGACGATTTGCCAGAGCTTCCCGAGAACAGGCCGGCCTTGTTGCTGTCGGCTGTTTATTCCGGTGAGGAAAAAAAGGTCTATCTAAAGTTCTATGATCCGAAAGATAATATCATTTATCACTGGCGCGACAGGACCGACCATAAGCCATATTGCTATACAAAATTGGAATACGCCCAAGAAGCAGAGCAGGTTGCGAAAAAAGAGACAAAATATACCATAGAGCGGGTGAAAAAAAGGGATATCATCCTCGACAAAGAGATTGAAGTCCTAAAGATTCTCGCACCAGACCCGCTTTCAATTGGAGGCACCGAATATAGCTTTAGAGAGAAGGTGACTTCATGGGAAGCAGATATCAAATATCACGAGAATTATCTCTATGACAGGTCGCTTATTCCCGGCACCTACTATGTGCGTAAAGACGACAGGATAAACACGTTTGAATATCAGATATCAGAAAAGGTCCAGCTTGCGCTCAAGAGCCTGCTCTGGGACAAGATAAAGGAAGCTGGAGAAAGCGGCAAGGAATATAGACAGTATATCACCAATTGGGCAAACCTCCTCAACCAGCCAATACCTGAGCTAAAGCGCGTGGCGGTTGACATCGAAGTGGAATCCGAGGAAGGCAGGATGCCCAACCCCCGGGATCACGATAGGCGAGTTACCGCAGTCGGCTTTGCAGCAAGCGACGGGCTTAGAAAAGTCCTGGTGCTAGACAGCAACCTGCCTTCCACCGGCGAGCCCCTGATACCTGAAGCCGAGACATGCAAGACTGAAAAGGAGCTGATTGAAAAGGCCTTTGAGATCATCGGCAACTACCCGATTATCCTCACTTTTAACGGCGACGACTTTGACTTGCCATACCTCTACGCCCGCTCACAGGATCCTGGCATCGACCCGGGAGGCATTGCGATTCCAAAAGAAAGGGTTCCCATCATGGTCAAGCGGGAGTCATTTGCAAAGCGCGGGATGCAGGCAGAAGCTGTTGGGATCCGGCATGGAATTCACATAGATCTTTACAGGACGTTTGACAACAGGTCAATACAGATCTATGCATTTTCTCGCGCATACACGGACAAGACGCTCAACTCAATCTGCGAAGCCCTTCTTAACGATAGCAAGGTGGAATTTGAAGGTGACATTGCAGACCTGCCGATCCAAAAGCTTGCAGAGTATTGCCTCAAAGACGCCGACCTGACTTTCCGTCTCACCAGCTTTAACGACCACCTGCTCATGAAACTTCTCGTCGTAATTGCAAGGATAGGGAGGCTCTCTGTGGACGACATTGCGCGCTTTGGAGTGAACCAGTGGATAAGAGGCATCCTCTATTACGAGCACCGGCAGAGAAATGAGCTGATACCCAGCAGAAAGGAGCTGGAGGAGAAAGGCTCCTCGTCAACCACCGCAGTCATCAAGGAAAAAAAATACAGAGGAGGCGAAGTGGTAGAGCCTACTCCAGGAATTCATTTTAACGTAGTCGTGCTCGACTTTGCAAGTCTCTATCCTAGCATAATCAAGGTGCACAATCTTTCGTACGAAACGATAAACTGTCCGCATGAATCGTGCAAGCAGACCAAGATCGAAGGCACTACCCATTGGGTCTGCGCGCAGAGAAAGGGGTTGACTTCACTTCTTATTGGATCTCTGAGAGACCTGAGAGTGAACTATTACAAGTATCTTTCAAAAGATAAGACCATTGTTCAGGAGGAAAGGCAGCTCTACAATGTCGTCAGTCAAGCCATAAAAGTGATCTTAAACGCAGCGTACGGAGTTATGGGCGCGGACATTTTTCCACTCTACTGCCTGCCTGTTGCAGATTCTATAGCAGCTATTGGCCGAACGACAATCCACAAGGCTATTGAGAAATGCAAAGAAATTGGCATTGAAGTAGTCTACAGCGACACAGATTCAATCTTTTTAAGAGAACCATCGTCGACTGCAGTTGAAGAAATGGCGAGCTGGGCGCGCAACACCCTTGGCGTAGATCTGGAAGTAGACAAAGAATATCGATACGTGGTTTTCAGCGATCTAAAGAAAAACTACCTGGGGGTAAAGCCTGACGGGACCGTCGATGTAAAGGGTCTGACAGGGAAAAAATCACACACTCCTCCGTTTATCCGCAGTGCTTTTGGCGAAATTCTAAAGGTGTTGGGCAATGTCAATTCGCAGAAAGACTTTGAATTTGCAAAGGAAGGCATCAAAAAAATCGTCCAGGAGAATGCACAGAACCTGGAAAACAAAAAGATTCCGCTTGAAGATCTTTCGTTTAACGTAACGATAAACAAGTCGCTTGCTTCGTACGGCAAGAAAACTGGCTCAAAGACTATGGATAACAAGGACACATACAAGGGCCTTCCCCAGCACATCAAGGCGGCCAAGATGCTTGAAGGCAAACGGGAACTTCGCGCTGGCGAGGTAATCTCGTACGTCAAGACAAATACCACTGACGGCGTAAAGCCCGTTGAGCTTGCCAAGCCCGAAGAGATAGATACAGAAAAGTACCTTGAAACCATGGAGTCGACTTTTGAGCAAGTGTTGTCTGCTCTCAACTTTGATTTCAAATCAGTGCTCGGCAAGCCCCGGCAGCAGAGTTTAGACGAATTATTTTGGAGTAAATAACTAGCCCGTTTTTGCCACTATTATGACCGTGCCTTGATTCCATGGATGGCTGTGGTATTCGTACGTGCCTGGGCGATCAAAGTCGTATTCAAACGACTGGCCGGGCTTTAGCACTATTCTTGAATCACTAGTTGCGGAATAGAACGCAGTATCGGCTTCTTCTGCCTCAATCCAATGATTGACAATGTCATTATTGATCCACTTGACTGTGCTGTTATGCCCAAGTACAACCGTGGTAATTGCGGGTTTGAATGACACGCCATATTCCTGCACACTTGATCCTTCTGGGATCGTGACAACCGAAACATAGCTGGTTCCTTCTAGCACAGAGAATTTCTGTTCTACTGTCCTTTAGAGGTGTTTTATGACTAGCGCATAGTTACCGGGCTCGGAGATGGTAATCGGCCGATCAGTCCATTGGTCAGAGACCCACAGCACGTCAAACCTAACAGGGTTGATTTGCACTGGGCAAAACAATAGCGAACTAGCTTTGGTACCATTGAATTCATAGATCGCCAAACCGCTAATCAAGTCCTTTATGACTATTGATTCGGGATACGCGCAGCCTCCGGCTATTTGCATAATTTGAAAATCAATCCTTTCTCCAACGGCGTACGATTGCTCGAGCCCGCTTGTGTAAAACTGAAGATAGGGATAGTTTGCAAGGTCAGGCAAGCTTGCCGACTCTCTGTACCCGGGAAATGTCAGAACAGGGAAAGTGCCGAACAATACGACAAGTGCGATTCCTGTGGCCATCCCAGCGGCAACTCCGCTCAAGACAAATGGATTCTTCCGCATCCATTACTTGAGGCTTGTGTCCTGACTTTTCCAGTATTGCCAACAAGATGAGCCATGGTTTATTATCTGCCCCACTTGACCATCCCCTGTGGACTTTACTCCCTTTATAGTGCCAGAGAAAACCAAGGCCGGTTTTAGCTTTGCCGACACTCCGGTAAAGATCTCGTACAAGGAATCAGAAGTGGTCTTTTACGGAGTGCCACTTGACATCACCACGAGCTTTGGCAAAGGAACGGCAAGAGGGCCCGAAGCCATGAGGACGGCATCTGCGCGCCAGATAGAGACTTTTGTCCTTGATGAAAAATCTGACATTTATGACTGCGTCGGCATCTTTGACCTAGGCGACCTGAAGGTCCCCAAGTCAAAATCAAAGAAAAAGGTATTTGAATTTCTTGACGAGTCCATACCGCGGACCGTTAGCGCTCTACGCGCCGAAGGCAAGATTCCGGTCATGATGGGAGGGGAGCATACGCTAACATACTACCAGCTGAAGGCACTTGCAAAGGAAAACCCAATAGTCATCCACTTTGACGCACACCGCGACATGAAAGTAGAGTACGACGGGATGAAGATGTGCCATACCACTCCATTCTACCACTTGCTAGAGCACATCCCTGGAGAGAATATCATCCAAATAGGCATCCGCCAAGCCGATAACGAGGAAAACGAGACTGCCGCGAGGAGCGGCGTTACCACGTTTGATGCCTGGCATGTCAATGACGACATCGACCGAGTTCTGGATCACTTGCAAAGGGTCACGGCTGGTAAAAAGATCTATATTTCATTTGATATTGATGCCTACGACTTGCCCTACGTTCCCTGTACTGGTACCCCGGAGCCATTCGGGCTGGATCCTTTTCAGGTGCTAAAAATGTTCAAGGCAATACCTCCGTCGGCGCGTCTTATTGGCATGGATATGGTCGAAGTCGGTCTTAGAAATGACGACTATAGGGAAGGCACGCTTGCCACTCAGACGCTCTACCGCATACTCGCAAGAAAATATGTCAAACCATGATCTGTGGACGCACTGACAGGTATTTTGGCAGGTTGAGCGGGAGGTACGGCTTGTCCTTGGTCTGCGATTGGATCTCAACGACGAGCTCTTGGACTGTCATTTCCCGCTGTTTGCCACCCAGCCTG